>JAFACJ010000178.1 GCA_023425615.1 Actinomycetes bacterium | reverse complement strand
GATGGTCATGGTGACGTTGCGCCACAGCCCGACCAGTACTTCGGACAGGACGTACTTCATCCGCATCGGGATATTCCTCCGGCTCTCCGGCGTGAGGTGTTCGTCGTCAGATCGGGGTGCGGTGGGTTGCGCTCGTCACCCGTAGACGCCGCGGGCCTGGTCGCGGACGATGCGGCCGCTCTCGATCTCGATGACCCGGCGACGCATCTGGTTCACGATGTTGGAGTCGTGTGTGACCATCACGACGGTCGTGCCGGTGCGGTTGATCCGGTCCAGCAGGCGCATGATTTCGATGGACGTGTCCGGGTCCAGGTTTCCGGTCGGCTCGTCGGCCAGCAGGATCAGCGGGCGGTTCACGAACGCCCGGGCGACCGCGACGCGCTGCTGCTCACCACCGGAGAGCTCGTGCGGGTAGCGATGCTCCTTGCCACCGAGACCCACCAGTTCCAACACCTCGGGCACGACCCGGCGGGCCACCGCCTTGGTCTTGCCGATCACCTCGAGCGCGAAGGCCACGTTCTCGTACGCGGTGCGGTTGGGCAGCAGCCGGAAGTCCTGGAAGACACAGCCGATCGAGCGGCGGAAGTGCGGGCGCTTCCAGGACCGCATCGAGGTGACGTCCTTGCCGTTGACGACGACGCGGCCCTTGTTGGGGGTCACCTCGTGCAGCAGCATCTTGATGATCGTGGACTTGCCGGAGCCGGATGGGCCGATGAAGAAGACGAACTCGCCCTTGTCGATCGACACGGACACGTTGTCGAGCGAAGGCCGCGACGCCTTCGGGTACGTCTTCGTCACTTGCTCAAGCTGAATCACGGGTGGTGAGTCTACGCCGTGTAACTGTCGTGCCAAGTCCTACGCCCCGCCGTTGCGGGGCAAGTCATTGATTCAGCACGTCACGTGTAGATCGATGACGCACTCCGCCCACGATCGATTACGCGCTGTCGCCAGCGAGTTGCTGCTGCTTGCGCCAGCGGATGCCGGCTTCGATGAAGGAGTCCAGCTCACCGTCGAAGACCGCGCTCGGGTTGCCGGTCTCCTGCTCGGTACGCAGATCCTTCACCATCTGATACGGGTGCAGCACGTACGACCGCATCTGGTCGCCCCACGAGCCGGCGGCGTCGGTCTTCAGCCCCTGAAGCTTGGCCTGCTCCTCCTGGCGCTTGCGTTCCAGCAGCCGGGCCTGCAACACCCGCAGCGCGGACGCCTTGTTCTGTAGTTGCGACTTCTCGTTCTGGCAGGTGACCACGATGCCGGTCGGGATGTGGGTGATCCGCACCGCCGAGTCGGTGGTGTTGACGCTCTGCCGACCCGGTCCGGACGAGCGGTAGACGTCGATCCGCATCTCGTTCTCGGGGATGTCGATGTGGTCGGTCTGCTCCACCACCGGCAGCACCTCGACACCGGCGAAGCTGGTCTGGCGGCGGCCCTGGTTGTCGAACGGGCTGATCCGGACCAACCGGTGCGTGCCGGACTCCACGCTCAGCGTGCCGTAGGCGTACGGGACCTTGACCGTGAAGGTGGCCGACTTCAGGCCCGCCTCCTCGGCGTACGAGGTCTCGTAGACCTCGGTCGGGTAGCCGTGCCGCTCCGCCCACCGCAGGTACATCCGCAGCAGCATCTCGGCGAAGTCCGCCGCGTCCACGCCACCGGCACCCGCCCGGATGGCCACCAGGGCCTCCCGGGAGTCGTACTCGCCGGAGAGCAGGGTGCGGACCTCCATCTCCTGGATGGCCTTGGTCAACCCGGCGACCTCCGACTCGACCTCGGAGAGCACCCCCGAGTCGGCCTCGGCCTCGGCCAGCTCCAGCAGCACGTTCGCGTCGTCGAGCCGCGAGCGCAGGCTACCCAGCTTGTCGATCTCGCCGTTGACGTACGACAGCTGCGAGGTCACCTGCTGGGCCCGGGCCTGGTCGTCCCACAGATCCGGGGCGGACGCCTCCTGCTCCAGGCGGGCCTTGTCCGCCCGCAGGCGGTCCAGGTCGAGCACCGCCTCGATGTTGCGCAGGGTGGCGTCGAGATCCTTGAGCTGGTCGGCGTAATCGGCAGCTGTCACGACAGACAAGGGTACTGCTCGGGCGAGGAGTGAGCTTGCGAGCCCCGCAGTCCCGAGCCAAAACCCGCACTGCTCGGGCGAGGAGTGAGCTTGCGAGCCCCGCAGTCCCGAGCAGATCGAGGGCTGGTCAGCTGCTGACCGGCGCGCTCTTGAGCCAGGACAGGGCGGCCTTGTGGTACGCCACGGCGAACTCCAGCGCGCTCGCGTCGTACGTGTCGCCTTCCTTGCGAGCGTTCTTGACCTGCTCGCGAACCCGGGCCAGGGCCTCGGTGTGGTATTCGTTGGCCGCGGCCTGAAGGCTCTTGAGCTGGGTCGCGGAGTGCAGCTGCCCGAAGGCGATCCGCAGGGCGATCGGGTTGCGGATGGTGTCCCGCCCCGGATCCTCGGCCAACCAGCGGGAGAAAGTTCGTTTTCCGGCTGCCGTGATCGCGTACGGTTGACTCATCCGCGGCCCGGGCTTACCCAGCCGGACGAGGCCCTTCTCGGCCAGCACCGGCAACTCCCGGTAGACCTGACTGCGGGTCATCGACCAGTACGGCGCCAGCCGGCGCTCGGCGGCGGCCATCAACTGGCCACCTGTCATGGGGCCCTCGTGGAGCAGCCCGAGCAGGGCCGCCGCCGTGGGGTTGACTCCGGATTCCGCCATGCCGTTCACGCTGCCACTTTGCCGGGCCGCCGTCCAGGATTTCACCGTTTCGCCACCCAATGGGGTTTCCTATGTGCACTGTCGGCGCGCGACGGTCCACCGGCAGCGCCGCCTGAGCGACGCCGTCCGGAAGGGCCCCTCCCGTCCACGAGGTGAGAAGGGGCCCTTCCGCAAACCTCAGCCCATGTGGGGGTAGGTGTGGTC
>JAFACJ010000772.1 GCA_023425615.1 Actinomycetes bacterium | reverse complement strand
CTCGTACTCCGCGCAGAGCATCTGGACGACGAAGAGGCCGCGCCCGCTCTCGGCGAGCTCCTCGACCGGGACCACGGGCCCGGCCGTGGCCAGCAGCAGTTCGGTCTGCGCGGTCACGTCGCCGCGCAGCACCGGCTTGCCGACGGGCGGGGTGTGGTGGACCAGCCGTCCCCACACGCGCCCGTCACCGTGGACGACGCTGAGGGAGACCCGCCCGTCGCCGCCGTGCTCGGCGCAGTTGCCGAGGAGTTCGGAGACGACGAGCAGGAACTCATCGCGCACCAGGCAGACGGGATCGAAGATGCCGCGCAGCCAGGAGCGGGCCGCCGTCCCGGCCCGAAGGTCCGCCGGCAGCGTCCGTTCCGCAGTCCACCCGGGAGACGCGGACGGACCCGCCTGGCCGTCGACCGCGGTCGGTCTGTTCACGGATCGCTCCAGTCAGGCGTGCTTCCGACGGACGTGCCTAAAACTAGGGATCCGGAAGGCGCGGAGTCCAGGTTGTTTCTCGGAGTTTCTTCAGGGTTTTGCGGCTTCGATGAGCCGTTGCGCGGCACGCCCGTACGCCGCGGCCTCTACCAGGTGCTCGAAGGCCTTCAGATAGTGCGCGACGTCGGTGGGCTGCCGATTGCGGATCTGCCCTGCGACCAGATCCGGACGGACCTCATCGGTGTCGTAGATCCAGAAGCCCTCCCAGGGCCACACCGTGCGGCGCGCTCGCAGTGAGAGGACACCAAGTGAGATGTTCACTTGGCCTCCGATGAAGTAAAGCAGACGGTCGAGCTGTTCGCGCATGCCTTTCTCATCGAGCATCGGAGCATACAACGCGGCCTCGGAGACGACGAAGCTGAAGCGCTTGGCGCCGTCGGCGAGGTGCTGCTGGTGCTTCAGCCGCTCCTCGGCCGCGGCGTCCACGTCGTTGGGCACCTCGCGGAACTCCATGATGGACGTCAGGTGCGCCTTGGCGTAGGCGGGTGTCTGCAGCAGCGACGGGATGGGGCTGTGCTGGAAGATGCGGAACTCCGAGGTGCCCTCGTACTGGGTGTTGAAGGACTCCTGGGCGTGCCGCAGCCCGGTCTGCTCGATCCGGCGCCACTGGATGTACAGCCCGTCGATGTTGCGCACCGCGGCGATGAGGTCGGGGACGCTCTCGGCGTTGCCGGTGGCGTTGCACCAGACCCGGATGTCGGCCTCGGTGGGGATCTGCGTCCCGGTCTGGATCTTGGAGACCTTGGACTTGGCCCAGCCGACCTCGGCGGCGAGCGAGATGGTGTTGAGGGGTGACTCGGCGAGGAGCTGCCTCAGCCGGGCCGCGAGGATCTTCGCCGCCTCGTCGGCCCGTTCCTTGGTTGTGGGCATCCCTTGAAGCTACGCCGTTTGTTGAGAGTTGTCGCGGTGAGTTTCTAGATCAGTGCGGGGAGTTCACACCAGGTCCGAGGGATCGGTGTTACCGCCGCACAACACCACGGCGGTGTGCTCGGGACGCCCGCCCAGCCGGGGCAGCGCGGCGAAGGCGGTGGCGGCCGAGTGCTCGACGGCCAGCCGGTAGTGCTCCCACAGATGGCGCCGCGCCTCGACGATCTCCTGGTCGGTGACCAGGAGGCTGTCGGCGCGGGTGGCGCGGGCGGTGTCCAACGCCAGTTGCGAGGCGCGGCGCGCGCCGAGGGAGTCGGCGGCGATGGAGTCGACGGTGACGTCGACGGGCCGCCCCGCCTCCAGCGCGGCGTGCAGCGCGCGGCAGTGCTCGGGCTCCACGACGATGGTGCGCAGCCCGTGGTGGTCGGCGGCGGTGGCGACGCCGGTGAACAGCCCGCCGCCTCCGGCGGAGACGACGATCGTGTCGAGTTCG
Source organism: Actinomycetes bacterium (assembly GCA_023425615.1). Classification (GTDB taxonomy): domain Bacteria; phylum Actinomycetota; class Actinomycetes; order Streptosporangiales; family Streptosporangiaceae; genus Actinocorallia. The sequence continues at coordinate 5,035 of JAFACJ010000772.1, read as the reverse complement.
GGGACACGGGCGCGGATCTCGTCGACGAGCGTTCCGGCGCCCGCGGCGATGAGCGGGTCGTCGTAGGCGTGCGAGGCCAGCGCCCCGGACGCGGCGGCGAACTCCTCGCAGGCGGTGAGCGCGTCCGCGTACTGGGAGCCGGTGAGCCGGACGTCCGCGCCGTAGCCGCGCAGCCGGGTGACCTTCACCGGTGGCGCGGTCTCGGGCAGGAAGACGGTGGCCGGCACCTTGAACCGGCTCGCCGCCCAGGCGCACGCCAGCCCGGCGTTGCCTCCGCTGGCGATGGTGACGCCGGCTTCGGGCAGCGTCCCCGCCTCGCGGTGCGCCAGCAGCAGGTTCAGCGCGCCCCGCGCCTTGAAGGAGCCGGTGTGCTGCATGAACTCCAGTGCCAGCCACACCCCGCCCCCGGCGGGCGCGACCGTCGCCTTCCTGATCCCCGGGCCGATCCGCCGTGCGGCGGACTCGACATCGCCGTAGCCGATCTTCTGAGCGTCCACACCTTTTGTCCTACCACCGTGCTTCGTCGGACAACCATCCCACGGGCCCGTGGAAGGTCACGAAAGGCGAGACCGCGGACGTGGCTCAGTACCCCCAGAGACGGGTGATCTCGCGGAGGTCCTCGGGCACGTCCTCGAAGCGGGGCAGCGGGCGGGCTGGCTGGACCTGGCCGGACTTGATGTTGGCGCTCCAGTCGCCGAAGATCGGCTTGATCGGCCCGTGGTCATGGGCGCCGTAGTCCAGCATCGAGGACTCCCACGGCACACCGAGGTAGGCGCAGATCCGCTCGGTCACCGCGGCCGGGTCGGCGGTCAGGTCCTCGTAGCGGACGGTGATGCCCTCCAGGCTCTGGCGCGCGGTCTCGACGCCCGTCACGTAGTCGAGGACCTCCTTGACGACGGCGTCGTACTCCTGGTCCTTCTTGCGGCGGTTCATGACCGACTCGACGACGGAGGCGGGGTGGCGCTGGAGGAAGATGTAGCGGGCCTCGGGCCAGGCCGAGGAGATGCGCTGCCACTGCAGCGCGTTCGACGGCGTCTTGTCGACGATGATGGACTTCTGGCTGCGCAGCAGTTCGTGGTGGAGCACCCGGTCCCACAGCAGATGCTCCAGCTCGGTGAGGCTGAGCCCGACCGCCTCCATGATGTCGGCCGAGTACTTGCGGCTCGGCTCCACCTTGAGGGTGCGCAGATGCAGCTCGTGCGGCGCGCGGATGCGCGAGTGGCTGTTCAGCAGCACACGCAGGAGGGTCGACCCCGACCGTACCGATGACAGGACGAAGACCGGCGAAGCGACGAGGCGAGTGGCGGACCGGTCGGGGAGAGCCGCTCTCCGCTTGAGCGCCACCCCCGGCGGCCGGACGGCCTCGAGCAGGTGTGCCCCCCTGCGCCGGATGGCCTTCTTGATCACGCGCGTGCGCTTAGCGTCTTGCATCCTTCATCCCGAGGTCGACTCCTCCTACCTCCCAGAGACCGTACCGGGAGATCATGAAATATAGCTAAAGATTCTGGATTGTTAGCTGATATTCAAGCAACCTTTGGGGTCCTTGAGGTGTCAGGCAGGGGTCCAGCTTCGCACAGATCGCGGGCCAGGAGTGTCGCGCCGGCCACCGCGCCGGGCATGAAGAGCACGGCGCCGAGCGGGATGAGGAACAGCGCCGAGGTGGCGGAGCCGAAGGCCAGTATGGTGCTCCGCCTGCTCTTGAGCAGCGCGAACCGCTGTGCGCGGCGCAGGCCGCGGCGTTCCATCGCGAGGCCGGTCAGCTCTCCGGTGAGGAAGTAGCCGGAGACCACGAGCGCCAGGACGGGGATGACGGTCTGGCCGATGACGGGGATGAACCCGAGCGCGAAGAACAGCACGCCGAAGGCGAGGGCGACGGCGCCGAGGATGGCACCGTCGCGGATGCTCCTGCCGACGCCGTACCAGAAGGGCTCGTCGGGCTCGGGCGGGGCGCCGCCCACCGAGTCCTCGACCCGGACGGCGAGCGCCTCATAGAACGGTTCGCCGATGATGAGCGTGACGGCGGTGAAGGCGAGCACCGAGACGAACAGCGCGGCGCCGAAGAGCGCGACCCCGGCCAGGACGCGCAGCGTGTCGCGTGCGCCCGAGGCCCAGTCGTCGGCGAACGGGGTGAGCCACCCGACGAGGTCGTCGAGTTGGAAGCCCAGCCAGGTGAGCAGCCCGGCGAACAGCACCAGCGTCAGCAGGGCGGGGATCAGCCCGAACAGCCACTGCGCCGGGCGCCTGGCCACCCAGGCGATTCCCCGTCCGAGGTAACGAACTCCATCGACCACTGTCCGCCCCTCCGCGTCGTCATACGTCTTCGCGAAGATTAGTTTGCCAAGATGGCAGGTCGGTTCGGCCGTCGCGCAGTGGGGTCAGGTACATGAACGAAGCGCCCGTCGTCATCCACACCGATGGAGGGTGTGCGCCCAACCCGGGCCCCGGGGGCTGGGGTGCGGTGCTGCGTTACGGCGCGCATCGGAAGGAACTGCGGGGCGGTGAGCGCGACACGACGAACAACCGGATGGAGCTCACCGCGGCGATCGAGGCGCTGGAGCATCTGAAGCGGCCGTCGAGGGTCGAGCTGTACACCGACAGCCAGTATGTACGTCAGGGCGTCACGCGGTGGATGGCGAACTGGAAGCGCAACGGCTGGCGGACGGCGGACAGGAAGCCGGTGAAGAACGCCGACCTGTGGCGGAGGCTGGACGACGCGGCGGCCCGGCACGAGGTCGACTGGCACTGGGTGAAGGGCCACTCGGGCGACCCGGACAACGAGCGTGCCGATGAGCTGGTGTGGATGGCCCGTCAGGAACTGGGCTGAGGAAGATCATTATCACGCGCGGTGTCAGTAAAGACACTGTTCATGGCTATCTATTCGATATCAATGCATTTGGCGGAAACAAAGCGTTCGTGATGGGAGGTGTGCCGTTCGCCGGGCGCCCTCCCGAGAGGGACGCTCTCCCCGATCGGCCGCCGGTTTTCGGGCACGGCCCATGACCTGCTGTTCGGTCCCCAGTTCGGGAAGGGGTACGGGAATTCACATCGTGCCGCACCGGGGTGAGGTGGACTGTCAAGCCGTGGATGACTCCGTGTGGCGGGCCCGGCGTGGCTCTTTGACAGGGTTTCGGCTGGTGGCCAAACCGCCCGGTAACTCAGTACTGTGAGCGATCCTGGTTGATCTGGGCACGCAACACAGAGCGGAAAAACTGGTGTTCAAGCGCAAAAATCCCTCCCTACCCCGTCGTGGGCGGCCGATCCTGCGGCGTATCGCCGTACTGCTGATCCTGCCGCTCGTCTCCCTGACGGGTCTGTGGATGTACGCGGCGAGCACGACGCTTTCGGCGGCGCTGGAGCGGCTCAACTTCTCCGCCACCTACGACGACCTCGGCACCCCGGTCATCACGGTCATGCAGACCGTCGCCGCGGAGCGCGCGGCGGCGGTCGCCGTGGCGGGCAGCGGTGGCGCGGGGATGACCGCCTACCGGCAGATCCAGGCGAAGTCGGACGCGAGCATCTCCGCCTGGCGCGACGCGATCTCGAACAAGGACTTCCTGTCGCGGCTCAGCGACGTGAACGCGCAGCGGGTCGCCCAGACCCAGGACTCCTTCGCCGACCTCGACACGCTGCGCGCCAAGGTCACCGCGGGACAGGCGACCCCGGTCGAGGTCATCAACGGCTACAGCAAGATGACGGACGGGCTCGGCGAACTGCTCTCCAACATGGTCAGCGTCAACGACATCGACGTCCTGGTGCAGTCCAAGTCGATGCTCCAGATGACCTGGGTGCTGGACATGATGATGCGCGAGTACGCGCTGGTGTCCACCCTCCCCAAGGGCGCGCGGTTCGACCTTCCCCGCCGCACCGCCTTCGCCCAGTGGTCGGGAAGCCGGGGGACGCTCCTCGAACTCGGCTACAACGGCATGTCGGGCAAGCCGCGGGCGGTCATGACGAAGGTCGTGGAGAGCCCCCAGTTCAACGAGTACCTGGACCTGGAGGACAAGGCGCTCACCGGCCGCGGCGCCCCCGACGCCCAGGAGTGGAAGCCGGTCATGGAGCCGCTGATCGGCACCTGGAACACCGAGCTCAACAAGGCCGGCATGATCATGCGCACCGAGCAGGTCGAGCCGATCGGCCGGCGCATCCTCGCCGAGCTCATCCTGGCCGGCGGTCTGGGTCTGCTCGCCGTCATCCTCTCGGCCGTGCTGTCGGTCAGGTTCGCCAGGAGCGTCTCCTCGGAGCTGAAGGACCTGCAGAACGCGGCGCGGAGCCTGGCGCACGAGCGGCTGCCCTGGGTGGTGTCGCGGCTGCGGCGCGGCGAGGAGGTCGACGCCGCGACCGAGGCGCCCCCGATCCGCGGCGGCGGCACCAAGGAGATCTCCGAGGTGGCCGAGGCGTTCAGCACCGTGCAGCACACCGCGGTCGACGTGGCGGTCGCCGAGTCCAAGCTGCGCAAGAGCGTCGGCCAGGTCTTCGTCAACCTGTCGTGGCGCAGCCAGGCGCTGCTGCAGCGCCAGCTCCAGCTCCTGGACGCGATGGAGCGCCGCGCCTCCAGCCCCGATGAGCTGGAGAACCTGTTCAAGCTCGACCACCTCACCACCCGCATGCGCCGCCACGCCGAGGGCCTGGTGATCCTCTCGGGCGCGCCCACCGTCCGCGCCTGGGACCACCCGGTCGACCTGGAGGACGTGGTGCGCGCCGCGCTCGGTGAGGTGGAGGACTACACCCGGGTCGACGTCGCGGTCGCCTCGCCGGTCCAGATCGACGGCGAGGTCGTCGCCGACGTCATCCACCTGCTGGCCGAGCTCATCGAGAACGCCACCATGTTCTCCCCGCCGACCACCGAGGTCCTCGTCCGCGCCGAGGCCGTCGCCAACGGCGTCGTCGTGGAGATCGTCGACCGCGGCATCGGCATGTACTCCGACCAGCTCGCCCTGCTCAACCGCAACCTCTCCGAGCCGCCGGAGTTCGACCTGGCCGACAGCGACAGGCTCGGGCTCTTCGTGGTGGCGCGGCTCACCGCCCAGCACGGCAT
>JAFACJ010000727.1 GCA_023425615.1 Actinomycetes bacterium | reverse complement strand
TTGAAGCCGAACCAGCCGAACCACAGCAGACCGGCGCCGAGCAGGACGTAGCCCAGGTTGTGCGGGCGCATCGGCTCCTTCGGCCAGCCCTTGCGCTTGCCGAGCACCAGTGCCAGGGCCAGGGCCGCCGCACCGGCGTTGATGTGGACGACCGTGCCGCCCGCGAAGTCCTCGATGCCCATGGTGGTGAGCCAGCCGCCGCCCCAGACCCAGTGCGCCACCGGGAAGTAGACGATCGTCGCCCACAGGCCGCCGAAGATCACCCAGGCGCTGAACTTGGCACGGTCCGCGATGGCACCGGAGATCAGGGCCACGGTGATGATGGCGAAGGTGAGCTGGAAGGCCGAGAAGGTCAGGCTCGGCATCCCGGTGCCGTCGTCCTTCGTCGCGGTGTCGATCAGGCTCTGGAGCCCGACCTCCTTGAGACCGCCGAAGAACTTGTTCAGCGTCTCGTTGCCGTTGGTCCCGAAGGCCAGCGAGTGACCGTAGAGCACCCACAGCAGCGACACGGTGATGATGCTCACGAAGGACATCATCATCATGTTGAGGACACTCTTGGCCCGCGTCATGCCTCCGTAGAAAAAGGCAAGGCCTGGCGTCATCAGCAGGACGAGCGCGGTGGCCGCGATCATCCATGCTGTGGTACCGGTATCGATCTTCATGGCGGAGAGCGCCCTCCTTGTGCGGGTTTTCCGTTCGCCGAGAAGACTCTTCCCTGGCGGTTTCACCTGGGAGGCACCGATGTTTCCGACGTGTGAAACATCCATCCGAGATGTTTCCTAAGTGTTTCCTCTCTCGCACCGTTCCAACGACCGCACATGCCCCGATAACCGATCATGATCAGTCAATTCCAGGGCGGAGAGGAAATCTTTACCGGAAGTTCGCCAAGTTCATTTACAGCCGTTATAACGGGGCCGCCGCCCTCCGGGTTCCCAGAGGACGGCGTTTTCGTGCGGTCTCTCAGACCGCTAGCGGACGCACCAGACGCCGTGCGCGGGGACCGTGATCTACTACAAGGGCTGCGCTTTCGTCTCTTCTCCCCGTCCGAAGGAGCAGCCCGTGAAGCGTCCGCGCTCTGCCCACGCCCCTGCCATCTGCACGGCCATCGCAATCGCGATACCCCTGACGGCGGCTCCCGCCGAGGCCGCACCGACATACACGCGGCCCTACAGCGTCGTCCGGGAGTCATATTCCGCCTCCCTCAAGCGCTGCCTGCGCATCTCGCTCTGGGGTTCGATCAAATTCAGCGTCGCCAGGACCACCAGAACCCTCTACGTCTACAAGAACGTCGAGATCCGTCAGCCGACGATGCGCGGAAGCGTGCTGGCCACGTGCGGCAAGACCAAGACCTCGACCGTCCGGAAGATGAGCCTCACCCAGCGCTGGCGCTCCTATGAGAGCGGCTGCTCGGTACACCTGGACGTCTCCGACGCCACCTGGGACATCGGTACGAGCATGACCCCAACGTGTAAGACCAGACAGAAGATCGCCGTCGCGAAGACCTCCTACGACGCCACCAGCCACTACTACACGCAGTACCAAAGCGGCTCGCCCGTCATCTTCACGGGAAGAACCGCCGGGGGCACGAGCAGCCAGCCGCTGTGCCTGCTCGCCAAGCCCACGGTAACCGCCTATCGGGGGGCGGCTTCCCGCGACACCTGGACGACGAGCTTCAAGGTGTGCGTCAAGCCCTGATCCACACATCGTGACGAGGCCGAGTGCCCGGGTGCCGCCCAGGACGCCGGTGATGTCCAGCGCCGCGCGAAAGCGGGATCCGAAGACGGCGGTGATGACGAAGGTCATGGCCGCGCGGACCGCTGCGGCCGGTAGGAACGTGCGCCGTGCCACAGGGTCCGCGGTACAGGGAGACCAGGGTGAGCGCGCCCGCCACGATCCCCAGGCGGCACGGGACGCCGATGGCCGCTTCGCTGCAAGGGCAACGTGGCGCTGAGTGTCGGCTTCCCTTGGGGGATCTACGTCGCACCCACGTACAACTGCGGTGAGCACAAGGTGGCCCGTGCCACGAGCAGCAGCTCTGGACGAAAGAAGTACTTCACCCAGTACAACAACGGGAACATCGTCAAGATCGGTGGCGACCTGCCCGGCTGGGAGACGAACAAGAAGCCCAAGAACCTCTGCCTGTCCTCACGGTCGAGCACCCGAGTCCATGTGGGAGGGAGTTCTGACTTCTGGTCGATCGACTCCAAGATAGGCGTGAAGGTGTGACCTCCTCCGGCGACGGCCATGCGGCCGCAGCCCGACCGTCATACCTCGACCGCCGCCTCCCGGAAAAACCGGAGAGGCGGCGGTCGGCGCGCGATGTGGCAGACCTCAGCGCTGCTCGCCCGGGGACGACGGGGACGACGGGCCGGGCTCGGCCGGCCTCGCGGCGCCGGTGTCCCTGGCGGCGCCCTGGTGGGTGCCGGGCTCGACCCACTCCATGTTCGGCACCGACTCGGCCGGGCGGACTCCCCTGTCGCTCATGTAGCCCCAGATGGCCAGCGCCACCAGGGCCAGGCTGGAGAAGATCGCCAGATACCAGCCGGAGTCCAGGCCCGCTCCCGCGTTGGCCAGGCCAAGCGCCTGGGTGTTGCCCAGGATCCCGGGGATGTCCAGCGCCGCGCGGAACCGGAATCCGAAGATCGCCGTGATGATGAAGGCGGCGATCGCGCACACCCCCGCACCGGCCAGGAGCGAGCGCCGTGACACATGGTCGCGGTACAGGGCGACCAGCGTGAGCACGCCCGCCGCGACCGCCAGCAGCAGGGTGATCCTGCCTTCCCAGGACCTGACCCCGTTGAGCGTCGCCGCGCTGAAGAAGGTGACGCTCACCCAGGGCAGCAGGGTGCTGATGATCAGCACTCCCGCGGCGATGGCGGCGCATCGCGACGCCAGTACCGGCGCCCGCTCCTCCTCGGCCATCGACGGCAGCATGCCCTCTTCGGCCTGCCTGCCCTCGGCCGTCGCGCCGTGCGATCGTTTGCTGCGTATGGCCACTTAGATCAACCCCCCGATCCCTTGGGCAATCGAGGGCGGCCATCGGCACGGGCCGGTGACCGCCCCTCCACCTCACGGAATCACAGATCGACCAGCGTGGCGTCACGCCGGGGTCTGGCTATCCCAAAATGGCGTCAACGAAGGCCTCGGGATCGAATGGCGCGAGATCGTCCGGGCCCTCGCCGAGGCCGACCAGCTTGACCGGCACGCCCAGCTCCCGCTGGACGGAGATGACGATGCCGCCCTTGGCGGTGCCGTCGAGCTTGGTCAGCGCGATGCCGGTGATGTTGACCACCTCGGCGAACACCCGGGCCTGGGTGAGCCCGTTCTGGCCGGTGGTGGCGTCCAGCACCAGCAGCACCTCATCGACGCTCGCCTGCTTCTCGATGACCCGCTTGACCTTGCCCAGCTCGTCCATCAGGCCGGTCTTGGTGTGCAGGCGCCCGGCGGTGTCGACGATCACCGTGTCGACACCGTCCTCGATGCCCTGCTTGACCGCCTCGAAGGCGACGCTGGCCGGGTCGGCGCCCTCCGGACCCCGCACGACCCGCGCGCCGACCCGCTCGCCCCAGGTGGACAGCTGCTCGGCAGCGGCGGCGCGGAAAGTGTCGGCGGCGCCCAGCACCACCTGCTTGCCGTCGCCGACCAGGACCCGCGACAGCTTGCCGGTGGTGGTGGTCTTGCCGGTGCCGTTGACGCCGACGACCA
>JAFACJ010000704.1 GCA_023425615.1 Actinomycetes bacterium | reverse complement strand
CCGGATCGGTGCCCAGCTCCCGTGCCACCTGCGCGGCGTCCATCGCGTGGAAGGCCGAGGGCGCCCGTTCCCCGGCCCCCGCGCCCGTGACCGTTTCCTGCATCCCGTGTCCCTTCTCGTTCCCGGCCGCCTGCGGAGCGGGTCAGGATCCTCCGGGCCAGGTCCAGTCGCGGACACCGGGCTCGTCGTCGCCGTGGGCGCGGGTGTGGGCGCGGGCGCGCAACCGGGCGTCGCCCATCTCCTGCCGGATGTTGCCGGCCCGGGAGCCGAGTCCGGGCACCCGGTCGATGGTGTCGATGACCAGGTGGTAGCGGTCGAGGTCGTTGAGCATGACCATGTCGAACGGGGTGGTGGTCGTGCCCTCCTCCTTGAAGCCGCGCACGTGCAGGTTCTCGTGGCCGGGACGGCTGTAGGTGAGGCGGTGGATGAGATAGGGATAGCCGTGGAAGGCGAAGATGACCGGCTTGTCCGCGGTGAACAGCGCCTCGTACTCGGCGTCGCTCAGCCCGTGGGGGTGCTCGGTGGACGGTTGCAACCGCATCAGGTCGACCACGTTCACCACCCGCACGCGCAGTTCGGGCAGGCGGGCGCGCAGCAGGTCCACGGCGGCGAGCGTCTCCAGGGTGGGGATGTCCCCGGCGCAGGCCAGCACCACGTCGGGGTCGGCGCCGCCGTCGGTGGAGGCCCACTCCCAGATCCCGATGCCGCGGGTGCAGTGCAGGATCGCCTGCTCCATCGACAGCCAGTTCAACGCGGGCTGCTTGCCCGCCACGACGACGTTGACGTAGTCGCGGGAGCGCAGGCAGTGGTCGGCCACCGACAGCAGGGTGTTGGCGTCCGGCGGCAGGTACACCCGGATGATCTCGGCTTTCTTGTTCATGACGACGTCGAGGAAGCCGGGGTCCTGGTGGGTGGATCCGTTGTGGTCCTGGCGCCACACGTGCGAGGACAGCAGATAGTTCAGGGAGGCGATGGGGCGGCGCCAGGGCAGCGAGCGGGTGACCTTCAGCCACTTGGCGTGCTGGTTGAACATCGAGTCGACGATGTGGATGAAGGCCTCGTAGCTGTTGAACAGGCCGTGCCTGCCCGTCAGGAGGTAGCCCTCCAGCCAGCCCTGGCACAGATGCTCGCTGAGCACCTCCATGACCTGCCCGCCGGACGCCAGGTGCTCGTCGGTGGGCAGCCTTTCGGGCTGCCAGACCCGGTCGGTGACCTCGAAGACCGCGCCGAGCCGGTTGGATGCCGTCTCGTCCGGTCCCATGATGCGGAAGTTGCGGGGGTTGGCGGCCACGACGTCGCGCAGGTAGGAGCCCAGGACGCGGGTGGCCTCGCTGAAAGTGGTGCCGGGCTTGTCGACGGGGACGGCGTAGTCACGGAAGTCGGGCAGCACGAGCGGCTTGAGGAGTTCGCCACCGTTGGCGTGCGGGTTCGCGCTCATCCGCAGCCTGCCTTCCGGCGGCAGCGCGCGCAGCTCCTCGACCGGGCGCCCGTCCTCGTCGAACAGCTCCTCGGGCCGGTAGGAGCGCAGCCACTGCTCCAGCTGCGCCAGATGGCCGGGGTTGTCGCGCACTCCGGACAGGGGCACCTGATGGGAACGCCACGTGCCCTCCACCGGCAGCCCGTCGACGTCCTTGGGGCCGGTCCAGCCCTTGGGGGTGCGCAGCACGAGCATCGGCCAGCGCGGCGGCTCGCCGCCGCCCTCACCGCCGCGCGCGGCGGCCTGGATGGCGGCGATGCCGTCCATCGCCTCGTCCAGGGCCGCGGCCATCCGCTGGTGCATGACGGCGGGGTCGTCGCCGCTGACGATGATGGGCCGGTACCCGTGGCCCTGCATCAGCCACACCAGGTCCTGCTCGGGGATGCGGGCCAGCACCGTGGGATTGGCGATCTTGTAGCCGTTGAGGTGGAGGATCGGCAGGACGGCGCCGTCGCGTACGGGATCGAGGAACCTGCCGGACTGCCAGGAGGTGGCCAGCGGTCCGGTCTCGGCCTCCCCGTCGCCGACGATGCACGCCACGACCAGATCGGGGTTGTCGAACGCGGCACCGTAGGCGTGCGCCAGCGAGTAGCCGAGTTCGCCGCCCTCATGGATGGAGCCCGGTGTCTCCGGCGCCACATGGCTGGGAACGCCACCGGGGAAGGAGAACTGGCGGAACAGGCGCGCCATGCCCCGCCCGTCCCGCGTGACCTCGGGGTAGACCTCGGTGTAGGTGCCCTCCAGCCAGGCGTTGGCGACCGCGGAGGGCCCGCCGTGCCCGGGGCCCATCACATAGATCATGTTCTGGTCGCGGCGCTTGATCACGCGGTTGAGGTGGGCGTAGCAGAAGTTCAGCCCCGGGGAGGTGCCCCAGTGCCCCAGCAGCCGCGGCTTGATGTGCCGCGGGGCCAGGGGCTCGCGCAGCAAGGGATTGTCCAGCAGATAGATCTGGCCCGCCGACAGGTAGTTCGCGGCCCGCCAGTAGGCGTCCAGCAGGCGCGACTCTTCGGCGTCAAGGACAGGGGGATCCTCGGTCATGGGTAGGCGACTCCTCCGCGACGGCGTCGAACGCTAGCCTCCATGCCCGCTATGGGGAACTCTTAACTAGTGATTACCTTCACCCGGTGAAAGGGGACATACCGAGGGTCTATGCCGTCAATGGCACCCGGGCGGAATGTCCTTCGTGATATGGAGGAGGTCGCCGAGGTGGGGCAGAAGGTCGGCGGGTCCGTCGTAGACGGCGACGGCGCCGGATGCCGTCAGTTCGTCGCGGCCGATGCCGCCGCTGCGGAAGGCGACGCAGGGCACGCCGGCTTTTCCTGACGCCTTGACGTCCCAGACGGTGTCCCCGACGAACAGCGCCTGTTCCGGTGGCACGTCCGCCTTCTCCAAGGCGACCTGGACGAGATCGGGTGCGGGCTTGGCGCGCTTCACATCGCCGCTGAAGGTCGCCGCGTCGATGGCGTCGTCGGCGTCCAGGGCCCGCAGGAGCTGGGCGAACTCGGCCTCGTCCGCGGAACTGGCCAGCACCACCCGCAGCCCGCGGCTCTTGCAGGCGCGCAGCAGGTCGGCGGCGCCCTTCAACGGCCGGAGCCGCGACCAGTAGGTCGCGTAGAGGGCGGTGTGGGAGTCCTTGATGGCGGCGTCCTGTTCCTTGTCGCGGTCGTCGGGGAGCAGGGTGTCCACGAGGAGCGACGATCCCATCCCGATCGACCGGTGTATCGCCGCCATCGGTATGTCGTATCCCGCCTGCGCGAACGCCTGCCACCAGGTCACGGTGTGCAGATAGTTGCTGTCGACCAGGGTCCCGTCGACATCGAAGAGCATGGCGCGCGGCATATCTCTCATCCCGTCGCCCTACCCCCCGGCCCGTCGCCGAACCGCCCGGCCCCCCGGCCCGCCGGGAGCGGCGAAGGCGGCGCTTTCGCATGGGCGGCACGCCAATTCAGTGGAAATGGCTTCATCGGCCCGACCGTAAATCGATGTCCGAAAACCCTTCTGTTCGAATACCGGGGCATGGGGTATATTCCTGGTCATCGTCACGGGCGCGGGGGATGCATGGAGAACGAGGCGCGGGTCTTCACTTCATACGATGTGCAAACATGCCTGTACGACACGGCGCGTGTGGAGCTTTTCGAGACCGCGCTCAGTAAAGCGGTAAGACCGGGAGACGTCGTCGTCGACGGCGGCTCCGGGACCGGGCTTCTGGGTCTGCTCGCCGCCAAAATGGGCGCGGCGCGGGTCTATTGCGTGGAGTTGAATCCGGAATTCGCCGCGATCATCGATCAGAACGCGATCCGCAATGGAATGCAGGACCGCGTCATCGTGCTGAACGACGACGCGACGACCGTCGAACTGCCAGAGCCGGTCGACGTCATCGTGAGCGAGGTGATGAGCACCGCGTTCTTCTATGAGCCGCAGCTGGCCATCATGGAGAATCTCCGCCGTCACCTCCGGCCCGGCGGGGTCATCATCCCGACGGCCTGCGAGACGCAGGTCGAGCTGATCTGGGCCCAGGAAATGCTGTACGGACTGCGTTTCGCCTACGACAGCCGGATCAAGGTGCTGGACGACCATCCGCTGACCGAGCGGAAGACCTATCTGTCGGTCGACTACACCGGCGAGATCCCGCGGCGCATCGAGGCCGGTGAACGGCTGCTGGCCCACCGCACCGGCACCGTCAACGCCGTCCGCTTCTCCTATCAGCTTGAGTTCACGCGCGGCGTCTGGGCGGGGGAGCCGACCGAGTTCCTGCTGAATCCCCGTGTCGTCTACCTCGACGCGCCGATGACCGTCGAGGAGGGCGGACTGTACGACGTGCGGCTGGGGTACGACTGCGGCGCCTCTCCGCTCACCTGCGAGATCGACATCCGCCGGGTGGATTAGGCGGCCGGTCGCATCAGCCGCCCCAATCCCTCGACCGCGGCCTCCATGAAATCGGGGTCCCGCAGGAGCGGGAGGCGGAGAACCGGTCGGTACCGGTGCGCGAAGGGCGTCGTCCGGACGAAGGAGTCGGTGGTGATGAGTCCGATTCCTTGGCGCTCCGCGGCCCTCAGGAGGATCTCCATATCCCCGGTGGGCGGGTCCACCAGGGCGAATCCTCCGAAGTCCCCCGCGCTGACCGTCGCGTCGGCGTGCGCGAGGTTCTTGAGCGTCGCGTGGTTGCGGGCGCGCGCCCCGGCGAGGAAGGCGGGGTATCCGCGGTCGGCGGCCTCGCTCAGCGCCAGGGCCATCTGCATGGTGAGCCTGCACGGCAGGGTGCCGTGGGTGACGGGGATCGACCGCCGGGCGATGGCGAGGAGGGGGTCTCCGACGATGACGAAGGCCAGTTTCTCACCGTCCAGGTCGAAGGACTTCCCGGTGTCCCACAGCATCACCCACGGGTCGCCGCGGTCCGCCGACGCGGCGAGCAGGGGCGCGGGGACCCCGTCCGCCGAAAGCAGGGCGAACGACTGGTCCACGATGAGGACGGTGCCGGCGTCCGCCGCCGCGGTGGCGAGGCCGCGCAGCGTGGCGGCGGGAACAGTGAGGCCCGAGGGGTTGTCCGGGCTCACCACGATGGTCACGTCGGCGGTGTCGAGGTCGGTTCCGGCGAGATGCCAGGCGGGCTCGGCCCAGTCGAGTTCCCACCATCTGATCCGGGCCCGCCGTTCGCCGATCAGGGCGGGGATGACGTCGAAGACCGGCCCGGGCAGCCGTGCCTCGCCGCCGGGCCGCAGCAGGGCCGACAGCATGCGTTCGAGGGCCATCGAGCCCGAGAGCACGCAGAAGCAGTTGGGCGCGAGCGACCGCGGCAGGCCGAGGAGCCCGAGCATCGAGGAGATGAGGTCGGCTTCGAGCGCGGCGGGCGCCGGCAGGCGGTGGAAGGACGGGACCGTCGCGTGGGCGAACCGCTGCCGGTAGCGGCGCAGGAGCTCCGGAGCGGATCTCGGGTAGAGGATGTCGGCCAGCCAGGCGGGCGTCGACATCCGCGGGTATCCCGTGGCCAGGTCGAGGATGCCCAGGCGGGAGACCTCTTGCTCCCGTACGGTCAGCGACGAGCCGGGGGAGGTGCGCTCCGCCGTCATGGCTCTCAGACCGGGAAACGGGGGAGGGAAGAGCGGGTGAAAAGCTCGATCTGTTCTTGTATGTCCTGTACGCCGTGTGCGGGAGCCCGTTCCGTGAGCGCGCCGTGCACGAGGTTGATCGTCTTCACGAGGTCATGGATCCGCTGCTCGGGCGGCAGGGCGAAGACCGGCTGGAGCGCCTCGGCGACGGAGTCGATCTCACCGCCCCGCGCGCGGCTCAGCGCGAGGCTGATGTGGGTGTCGGCCTGGCAGCTGTAGTCCCAGCCGGGGCGCCGCTGATCGGAGTAGGCGGTGACCGCGTCGAGCGCGTATCGCTCCGCGAGCGCGGATTCCTCACGGGAGGAGGCGAGCGCTCCCGCCGCGTAGTAGGTCAGCCGTGACGGGTAGAAGGCGCAGATCCCCCCGATCTCATCGAGGTCGTCCTCACGGATCTGGTCCTGGGCGCGGAAGGCGTCCTCGATGAGCGTCTTCGCGCGGGGTACCGCGCCCAGCGCGGCGTGCGCGCGTGCCTCGCACGCGAACAGCCAGGGAGCCGCGGTGCTGCGCGTCACGTTCGCGAACTGGTTGCCCGCCTGCGCGTAGCGGACCGCCTCGTGCGGCCGGTTGTCCCAGTAGCAGACGAACGACTGGATGCCCCGGATCCAGGCCCTGAGCCCGTTGTGATCGGCGTACTCGGCCCACATGTACGCGGTGCGGGCATGGGACAGCGCCACGTCGGGACGGCCGACGTCGTCGCCCGCGTACGCCAGGATCCCGCCGAGGATGGTGGCGAGGAAGTAGAGGTGCCGCGCGTTGGCCGGCCGCTGCCGCAGTTCCAGGAGCGACAGCACCCGGTCCTGTGCGCCGACCAGCCTTCCGAGGACGGAGGGCAGCGGGACGTACAGATAGGTACGCGCCAGTTCGCGGACTTCGTCGGTGACCTCTTCGACGGCTTCGCTTCCCACCGATTCCTGGGTGCGGAACGCGAAATCCCGGAACCGTTCTGCGGCCATGGTCAGGACCTCCACATCTGATCGAGGATCGGCGCGCCCGGCGACCGGCATCGCATGGTCCTCACTCGGCACGCGGTACGGCTGGAGCAATTCCCCGGCCGTCATCCCGAACATCGCCTGCAACACCCGGCGCGTCGCGGGGGTGGTACCGGCTCGCTCTCCGGAGGCCAGTCGGCGCAGATGGCGGGGGCTGATGCCGACGCCTCGTTCGTTCAGTTCCCGAGCCAGTTTTTCGAATTCGTACGCCGTTTCCTGGTAAGTCCGGTCGCGTTGCCGCAGCAGATGTTCGAGAACGGTCCGTGGCGGTTGCTTTCCGTTGGTCATGCCCACTCCTCGTGAGACCGAGCGCCTGCCCCCACGTTACGGTCCGGGAGTCCGGGATTCGTGCCTGGTCCGCCTGCGGTCCGCCAGTGGTCCCTCTGCGGTCCATCGTAACCACTACTGAGGTCCGCGCCCTGTGGCACAGGATGCGAATACAGCCCGCTCGCACCGCAGAACCGAACGGGCCGCTTCGACGGGAGACTTCCATGAACACGCGCCGCCGGACGGAAACCGGAATAAGGACCGACCTCATCGGCACGATCGTCTGCGTCATGATCTGCACGGTGCTCCTCCTCGCCGGGGAATGGGCCGAATCGGAGCACTTCGTCTATGTGGCATCGACACTCGGGGTGGTCTCGAACGTGATCCCGCTTATCATCGATCTCGTGGGGCTCCCGAGAGCACGGCACCGTTCTCTGCCAGACCGTCGATCCATTCCCGACGCGGCCGAAACCGTTTCCGAGGGCTGATCATGGAATACGAGCTGATCCCGCATCCACTTGATCGCCGGAAATACCTGCCGGACCCGCGGGGGCGCGTGGACCGCTGGTTCCAGGCCCGCAACGGATCCAACGCCGGCACCACGCGCGAGGTCGTCGCCCTGCTCTCCGGCGGGGCGGACCTGCTCCTCGATCCGTTCGCCGGGGCGGGGAGCACCGCCGCGGCGGCACGGAGCATGGACGTGCCCTTCCACGGCATCGAGTGCGATCCCGTCCTCGCCGCGATCGGCATGGCCAAGGCCACCGCCGCCACCCGTCATGTGCGATGGTTCGCCGAACTGGCCGAAGGCGTCACCGCCGCCTCGGTGGAGGACGTCTGCGCCGCCATCGCCGACCGCGTCCCGGCCGAGGACGTGGCGGCTGTGTCCGCGCTGGCCGTGTCGGCCTGCGTCCGGGACGGCGACCGTCCGCTCCGCGCCGAGGAGCTCATGGCGGATCTGGAGGACTCGGCGCCTCCACGACCGCAGAGCACCCTGGCCCTGGGCGACTGCACCGACGAACGCGCCTGGAAACGGCTACGCCTCCAAGGGCACCGGCCGGTCGTGTACACCTCGCCTCCCTTCGGGGAGACGTCGCCGAGGCTGCGTGTTCCCGACCCGGTCAGGGCCGCCGCCGAACGGCTCTTCTCACGATCGGGCCTCGCGGTCGGCGCACCGGCGCAAGACACCTTCGACCGGTACGAAGACGTCGTCCTGCGCATGCTGCGCATCGCCGTCAAACGATTGTCGAACGCGGTCCTCATCATGGAGTGCGAGCCGGACGACCACGGCCACGACCCCGCCGAGAAGGTGGCCGACGCCATCTGCGCCGAATTCGCGCCATGGATCTCACGGGTACGGGTACTGGACTGCGGCGCGTTCTCATGGCGCGGCCGGTTCTCGCTCATCGTCTGCGACACGGCCACCTGAGGGACTCGACCATGGCGAAGACGGTACTGGTGACGGGCACGGACCTCATCACACCACCGGCCCTGGACCTGCTGCTTTCCCGCGGCTTCGAGATACGGCGCATCCCGCGCGACGATCTGGACGCCGAGGAACTGCACGCCGCGCTCACCGGAGTGGCGGGATATCTCATCGGCGGCTACGAGGAGGCATCGGCGGAGCACATCGAAAGAGCCACCGCCCTCGAAGTCCTCGCCTTCACCGGAACGGACTACAAAGCCTACGTACCGGGATGGCGCGAGGCGATCGGGTCGGGCGTCGCGGTGGCGAGCTGCCCGGGTACGAACGCCACGTCCGTGGCCGAGTTCGCCGTCATGCTGATGCTGTCCATGGCCCGGCCGAGCCTGTGGCGCGCCGTCGTGGAGAGCGCATCCGCGCCCCCCGACGTCGAACTGCGCGGCAAGACGCTGGGCATCGTCGGTATGGGGGAGATCGGACGGAAAGTGGCGAAGGCCGCCGGAGACGGGCTGGGAATGGAGCTCATCTACTCCTCACCGCGGCCGGCCGACGCGGACTACGGGCGGCACGTCGGCTTGGACGAGCTTCTCCGGTCCGCCCACGTCGTCTCCCTCCACCGGCCGGGACCCGCCCGGGGGGAGCCGTTCGCCTTGGGCGGGGACGAGCTGGCCCGGATGCGTCATGGCGCGATACTGATCGACACCGCCCACCCCGATCTGGTGGACCCCTCGGCCCTCGCCTGGGCGATCGAAGCGAAAGAGCTGAGAGCGGCGGTGGAGGGAGCCGACGGCAGAGCCGACTGGTCGCCGCTCGCGGCCCTCGGGCCACCGCGATTCCTGGGCCTGCCGACGACCGCCTACAACACCGTGGAGGCCAACGGCCGGACGGCGCTCTGCGCGGCACAGGCCATCTGCGACGTCCTGCTGGGCGGCGAGTCGGACGTCGTCAGCAATCCGGACTTCCGCCGGGTCCGCCGCGCGCTCCGGCAGGACCCATCGGGCCGCGACGCACCGTGACGCCGGCCCGGCCGCCTTCAGAGCGTGAGCAGGAGGGCCAAGGCGAAGGTGAACAGCAGGGAGTCCAGGCGGTCGAGGAGGCCGCCGGCCCCGGCCAGCCAGGAAGCCGAGTCCTTGACGCCCAAGCCCCGTTTGACCAGGGATTCAAGGAGGTCGCCCAAGGGGGCGCCGAGTAGGACGGCCGTCGCGTAGGCGGGGGTGCAGGCGTCCAGCGCGGCGAGGGCCGCCAGTCCGGCCGCGGCGCCGCACAGGGCGCCGGCCCAGGTCTTGTTCGGCGAGACCGGCGACAGCCTGGGGCCGCCCAGGCGGCGTCCGGCCAGGGAGGCGGTGATGTCGGTGACCGACACGGCCGCGAACAGGGCGAGGGAGGCGCCGCCGAGCAGGACGGCGCCCGCGAGGGGCGCGAACCACAGGACGCCGCCCGCGGTGAAGGCGAGACGGCGCGCGCCGTCC
>JAFACJ010000684.1 GCA_023425615.1 Actinomycetes bacterium | reverse complement strand
AATCCCGGGTGAGCGAGCCGGCGAGCATCGTCAACACCCGGCTCAAGCGGCTCATCACCAGCGGCTTCGGCGAGATCCGCGCCGACGGCGACCACGACCCCGTCTTCTCCCTGAACCTCACCGACCTCGACATCGAGCCGCTGCTGGAGCGGGTCACCGGCGAGGACCACGCGGGCACCCGGCGGCTGTGGATCAAGGCACGGCTGTGGGAGGCGCTCGACGTCAAGGACACCGGCGCGTTCGTCAGCGAACGGGAGATCGTCTGGCGGGGCAGCAGGCGGACCGCCGAGTTCGTCTTCGACAACGTCCGCGACCCCAAGGCGCTGAGCACCGAGCAGTTCAAGCCGTCGGTCCCGGGACGTGTGCGGTTCATCCTGGACTACCCGTTCGACATCGGGAAGCACGCCAGCGACGACCTCCACCGCGTGGAGGAGCTGCGGCGCGACGGCCTGGAGGCCGACACCCTGGTGTGGCTGCCCCACCACCTGTCGCCCCCGCGCAGCAAGCAGCTCGGCAGACTCCTGCGGATCTCCTACCTGCTCAAGAACGGCAGGCTGCGCGAGTACGCGGGCGACAAGTCCTCCGACGAGCAGGCACGCATCGCCTCCTACCTCGCCGCCCAGAAGGACACGCTCACCAACGAGCTGACGACCGTCCTCCAGCAGCTCTACGGGATCAGCGGCGGACCGGACAGCAACATCGGCGCCGAGGTGCCCGAGAACCGGCACATGAACTCGCTGAACCCGTCGCTGCGCGACCCCCGGCTGCACGGCGGCGCGGGCTTCAAGTACAACGCCGAGCAGCTCGCCGACGCGATGTTCGCGACCATGTACCCCAAGCACCCGAACTTCGACACCGCGGGCGCCCGCAAGGCCGTCACCACGGGCGACCTGAAGACCGTGCTGAAGTGGATCGCCGCGGCGATGGACGACGGCGACCGGCGCGTCGTCGTCGACCGCGACAAGCTCGGGCTGCTGCGCAGGATCGTCCATCCGCTGGAACTCGGCGAGGTGCACGACGGGCCGCTCAACGTCGGTACCGAATGGCTGCGCCGCATCGACCAGCGCGCCGCGCAGGAGGGTGGGGACACTCGCGACCTGCAGGTCGAGGACATCCGCAAGTGGATCGCCGACCTCGGCTGGACGGGCCTCGACCGGCTCGTGTCCAACCTCGTCATCGCCGTCTACGCGCTGCTCGCCGACCGCGCGTGGGTGTTCCAGGGCGTGCCGTCGCAGGCCCCGGACCTGGACAAGATCGGCCCCGGCTGGGCGCTGCGCGACCAGGACAAGCCGAGCCCGGAGGAGTACGCGACCGCGCGCGGCAGGCTCCAGGCCGTCTTCGGCAAGGACGTGCCGCCGCTGCCGTTCTCCCGCAACGTCGACAAGCTCGCCGCCGTGCTGCGCGCCCAGATCTCCGAGTTCGACCAGGACGTCCTGGACGTGCGGACCCTCCTGCGCGAGCACACCGCCACCCTCGGCCTGGCCCCGGACGCACCGCGCCTGACCGCCGCCGACGACGCTGCCTCCTTCCTCGCGCGGCTCGCCCAGAAGGAGAGCGCCACCGACCTGGTGCGCGAGTTCGCCGCGGTCACCTACCGGACGCAGGACAAGGAACTGGGCAACGCCGTCAAGAGCGCCCCGCAGGTCGCGGCGGCGCTGCGCCGGGCGGGTTGGCAGACCCTGGGGTCCCTACCGTCCCTCGTCCGGCGCGAAGACGTCATCGGGCGGTCCGCGCAATCCGTGACGGCGGCTCTGAGCGAGGCCGCGAACTCCCCCGACTACCTACGCCCGCTCGCCGACGCTCTGCGCACCGCCGAAGCCAGGACCAGCGAGCTGGTCCAGCGGGTCCTCGCCGAGTCGGTGTCGCCGCCCGTGCCGCCCCAGCCAGAGCCGCCGACGAACCCGCAGCGGCGCGGCGACCATTCTGTGCCCGCTCAGGGCGGCGCACCCGGCGCGGAACGGAAGCCGACCGCCGATCAGACATCACTCACCGAGAGCGGCGAGCCGCCGGTCTCCGGCGCCGGACGCAGCCGGACCGTGCGCGCGGGAAGCGTCGACGGTGAGCTTCTCCGCGTGTCCAAGGAACTGCGCGACTACCTTCAAGCGCATCCCGGAGCCGAGGTCGAACTGGTGTGGCGACCGGTCCAGGGCGCGGAGCCGCCGCGATGACCGAAGCACCCGTCGTGGACCGGCGGATCGTGGAGGCGCTGCTCGAAGTCGAACTGGAGCGCAAGCCCGAGTACCGGCTCGTGCTGGTGCATGGCAGATACGGCCCGGGGGCGCCCGAGCGGTTCTCGATGCAGATCGACGGCCGGCGGCGGCGGATCAGCGTCACCGACCAACCTTCCGTTCTCGGCGTCTTCGACGCGTGGCTAAGGCACCGCGACGACGCCGAGGACGAGGACACCTTGGTCGTCACCACCACGGCCCCACCCGCCCAACTCGGCCTCGACCTGTGCGCGCAGGCGCTGCGCCGCACCACGCTGACGGTCTCTCTGGAGGAGATCGTGCGGCGCCGGTTCGGCGCCGCCCAGATCGACCCGCGCATCCGCCGCGAGACCTGGCTGGTGGAGGCGCTGCTGGACGCCGAGCCGCCCGCCGGCTGGCGCACTGCCGAGGCCGCCGCCGACTGGCGGCGCAGCGGCGGCAGGCTGCTCAGCCTGGACGCCGCGGTGCGCGTGCTGATCGAGGAGCGGATGGGCCGGGTCTTCGATCTGGACGCGCTG
>JAFACJ010000668.1 GCA_023425615.1 Actinomycetes bacterium | reverse complement strand
GGCGGGTGGTGTTGCGGGCGGCGAGGGCGGGCGGGAGCGCGGGCGGGTGGGTGCTGGGGGGGGCGGGGGTCTTGGTCAGGTGCATGCCGATGATGGCGGGCAGGTTGTCGGCGGTGAAGACGTGCCGCCCGGTGAGGAGCTGGTACAGGCTCGCTCCGAGCGCGTACAGGTCGGCGCGGTGGTCTGGGTCATGTCCGTTGAGCTGTTCGGGAGACATGTAAGACGGGGTGCCGAGCGGGACTCCGGTCACGGTCAATCCGGCGGTGCCGTCGTGTACCCGGGCGATGCCGAAGTCGCAGATCTTGATGGTGCCGTCGGCCAGGAGCATGAGGTTCGCCGGTTTGACGTCGCGGTGCACGATCTTCTCGGCGTGGGCCGCGGCCAGGCCGTCGCACACCTGTGCCCCGTACCGCAGCACCTCCTCCAGGGGAAGCCCGCCGGGATGGTCCTGGGACCGTCTTCAGGTCACGTCCATCGAGGAACTCCATGACCAGGAACAGCGAATCCCCATCGTCCCGTCGGGGCCGGGTTCCCGGTGCTCGCCGAGATCGTGGACGACGGCGATGTTGCGATGGTTCAAGCGCGCGGCCGCTTCGCCCTCACGGCGGAAACGAGCCAGGACCCCGGCGGCGAGCCCGTCATTTTCCAGGTGGGAGGCCAGCACCAGTTTGACCGCGACCCTGCGGCGCAGAACCAGATCGAACCCGGACCACACCTCGCCCATACCGCCATGGCCCAACCGCCCGTCCAACCGGTAGCGGCCCGCCAGCTCCATTCCAGCGTCCATGCCGATCAACGTATGGGGAGAAGACCCGTCTATGACAGGGAATCCGAATCACCCGTCACATGAGGCTCTCCGGCACCGATGACGTCCAGCCCGCGACCGGGTGGATCCTCCACCGGTTGCGGCACTCGGCCCTCCAGCACCTGGCGGCCGCCGACCGCACCGCGCCCGAGCTCCAGGTCAGATTCCGTCACCAGCACCTGGCCAGTCGACGCCTACGTCCGCTTCGGCGAAGAAACCTCCGCCCGCATCACCGCCAAAACAGACCCCGCCGCACGACGCCGCACCCGCTGACTTCGCTCTTCATCCTCGTTTGCGGCCGGTGACACGTTCGTTGACGGCACCTGCACCGATTCCCCCGAGACGCATCGGAACGAAGTCGCCCTCGGCCTCACCGTCAGCATCGGACCCGCGCACTCGCTCGTCTGGCGACCTCCGCCGGTCACGCCCACGGCCGTTCCTCCGAACCGGTCGTGGTCGTGTCTTCGCGCAAACGGCAATTCGGTCCGTGAGGAGTATCGGAACGGTGATTCTCGGCCGGTAGCGACAAGTCGTAGTGCCGAGGTATGGCCGGATCTGCGGTGGGTCGGCACCGGATAACGAATATGACATTTGTCAATGCGGACCACGGAGAACATCACGCAATACTCGTGAAGTTTTCATGTTAAGCCGCCCCTGTCGGGCGTGAGTCGTTGTTCCCGGCGATCGTGGCCCAGTGGATGAGAAGGCTTGCGGTACACCTTTCTGTGAAAGGGATCCGATCACGCCGCGTGGGAGGTCGGCGGGATCGTCGAATCCGGCAACGCATGGCGGAGCGCATCTCGCGGCCTTGGACGGGCTGCGCGCGCTGGCCATCCTGCTCGTGGTGGCGCTGCACGTGGGTGCGGTGACGGGAGTCGTCGGACGTGAGGGGCTGGGATGGCGGCTGGTGGGGACCGGCACCATCGGAGTCCCGATCTTCTTCGGCCTGTCAGGGTTTCTGCTGTACCGGCCATTCGCACGGGCAACGCTGGACGCAGCGCCGTTTCCCGATGTTCGCGGTTACCTTCGGCGTCGGGCGCTGAGGATTCTGCCCGCCTACTGGCTCATGCTTCCAGCGGGGCTCATGCTGGCGGATGAAGCGCAGGCCGCACGGCCGCGTGTGTGGCTGGAGTTCGCTCTGCTCGCCCACCCTTATGATCCGGGGCGATGGTGGGAGGGCACGAGCCTTCTGGCGATGTGGAGCCTGTCGGTCGAAGCGGCCTTCTATCTGCTGCTGCCGCTGCTGGCCTGGGGGATGCACCGCTCGTGCCGAGGCTCGGCGGGGCGCCTGCTGGCCGTGGTGCTCGGCATGGCCGTTGCGTCCCTGGCGTGGACGGTGGCGTTGCGTTATGCCGCCGCGTTGCCCATCGTCTTCTACAACGAGCACCTGCTTCCCCGGTCCCTGGCATGGTTCGCCGTGGGTATGGCGCTGGCCGTGGTCGCCGAACGGCCGGGCCCGATGGCCGCTCAAGTAGGGCAGGCACCGGGAGCCTGCTGGGTGGCCGCACTGTGTGGCCTTGCCCTCCTCTCCACCCCCCTCGCCACACCTCTGTCGGGCCCGCAAAGCGCCCACCAGTACACGATCGCCGCCCTGCTCTCCCCGCTCATCGAGTCGGCGGTCCTGGCGGCTTCGACGCTCGCACCGCAGCGGACCTTCACCCGAACCCTGCTGGGCAACAGGCTCGCCGCCGGACTCGGCGGCATCTCCTACGGCGTCTTCCTGTGGCACATGCCGGTGCTGATGGCCTGGTACCGGCTGACCGGCCGTCCCCTGTTCCTCGAAGACTTCTGGCTCGTGACCGCCGTGGTCCTGCCCGTCTCCGTCATTTTGGGCGCGCTCAGCCACGATCTGATCGAGCAGCCCATACAGCGCCTCTCCCGCCGCCCGAAAGCATCGCATCCGCTTTGAAATCGGGCGGTGCGAAGGAACGGCGTGCGAGAAACCTGACGTCGACCATCACGGCGGTTCACCGACCGTTCACGGGTCCAGAAGGTGAGGCCGGCCGATGGCACACCCGCTACGTTCCCGGCTGGGGTGTCAGACCATCCTGGCCCGTGTCCGGTCATGGTGCGGTCTTGTCCTTGCGCGGGACCAGCAGCACGGGGATGAGTGCGACGGTGAGGAACGCCGCCGCCCACCAGAACGTGTCGGTGAACGCGGAGGTGAGCTGGGCGGTCGTCTGCGCGGTGCGATGGGCGACCGCCTCCTTGAGGTTGCCTGTCGCGCCTGGTACGTGGTCGCGGGTCATGATCTGGAGGACGATCGTGAGGATCGCCGTCCCGAACGAGGTGCCGATCCGGATGAGGATGTTGGCGCCGGTCGTCGCGGCGGGTACCGACGCGCGCGGGAATCCATGATCAGGAGAGCTTCGAACACGGCCTGGCGTGGATCCTGGAAGGCATAGAACGCGAGTACGGCGGAGGTCGCTAGAACACCCTCCGCGCCGCGACAGCTTCCTCGGCGAGTGGTGTCGAGGGCTTCCTTGGGCGCTCGGAAAGCGGTGCTGCCCGGTCAGTCGGCCGGAGGAGGGTCGTCTGCGGTTTCGGGGAGGTAGCCGCAGAGTCGCGGGTCGCACTCGGCCTTGTGATCTCGGCCCCAGAGATAGGTGTCCCGCTCGGTGGCACGGACGAGGTGGACGAGCCGCAGCTGTCTCCTTCGCGGCAGGTTCGAGGGCAACGCCACGAAGGTCTCCGGGAGTACTGCGATCATGCTGCTGACCTGTTCGCCGTCGTACATCCGCAGCAGTACGGTGCACTGCCACCAGCGGATCTCGCCGCCTCGGCCGTTCGAGCGGCCGGGCCAGTAGTAGTCCGCCGGATCCGGTACCAGGTAGTGGACGCCGTGGGGGTCCAGGTGTGCCCGTAGCCATGGTCCGCCTTTGCCCAGGCCGAGTCGGAGTCGTTCGGCCTCTTCGTACAGGGCGCAGACCGCGTCGGTATCGAGGGCCTTGAGGACATGTGCTTCCGAGGGCAGCGGCTGTAGGCCGACCGGGGCCCTGACCGGCCAGAGCCCCAGCAGTACGCCGAATCGCTGCCGCAGCGTCATGGGAGCCGGGCCCTTGCGATAAGACGGTAGCGGCGGCGGTGGCCTCCAGCGGAGCCCGTTCCGTTCGATGTGACGCAGCATCCATGCGCGTCCCTCCTCGTCGGCGGTGTTCCAGGCCCAGCTCATGGGCCGTCTCGCCATCGCCTGCTGGAAGCCGCTGCCCGGGGTTCCCCTGCGGGACGGCCGCCAGGGGCGTGGCCGGGCGACACCCGGCAGGTTGTGGCACAGATCGGCCAGGAACCTGATGCGCTCCAGATCCCGGTCGGGGTGACCGTTCTCCGATCTTCGCCTGGTCTGCCCGGCCAGGTGACGGATCTCGATGAACGCCTTGGCCGCCAGAAGCGCGGCCACGTCACGATCGAGCCTGGCATCGCGGCGTCTCATGTAGCTCCGATCGCACGGTCTCGGCCAGCGTGTTCGAGGACACGGTAGGCGGTGGCGTGTCCGATGGAGGAAACCCCCATGAAGTTCGGCAGCCGATCAGGCCATGCCCTTTGGGAGGAGGCTCCGGCGCTTGGACGCGGTCGGCGAGAGAGGCGTCCGGGGCTGGGGCCGATTCGCCGCGAAGGAGCGATGAGCCATCCGCACGGCCTCGTGCCGGGGCATGGGGTACGCCCGTTTCGGGGGCGGACGGTGGTGCCGGGCGCCTTCAAGTGGTGGTGCCGGGGGCTGGTATGGCGTGCTCGGCGGCGCGGCTGACCTGTTCCCAGCCGGACCAGACCTCCATGCGGGTGCGGGAGATGTCGAAGGCGAGGTCGTAGACCATGCTGCCGAGCAGGAGGCGCAGCGGCGGATCGTCACTGTCGATGAGTTTCAGCAGCGCCTCGGCGGCCAGGCGGGGTTCGCTGTCGATGGAGCCTTCGGCCCACTGTTTCTCCAGTTCGGCGCGTAGCGGGGCGTAGGGCTCCATGGGAGTGGTCGCGGCGATGTGGTTGTAGAGGTCGGTCCAGTAGCCGCCGGGCTGGACGATGGTGAGTTTGACGCCGAAGGCCGCCGCCTCCATGGCCAGCGCCTCGCTCATGCCCTCCAGGGCGAACTTGCTCGCGCTGTACATGCCGGTGGAAGGGAAGCCGCCCAAGGCCGCGATGCTGGAGATCTGCACGATGTGGCCGGAGCCCCGGGCACGCAGATGGGGGAGGGCGGCCTGGGAGACCCACAGGGCGCCGAAGAAGTTGACCTCGAACTGGGCTCTGGCCTCGGCCTCGGTGAACTCCTCGATCATGCCGGACGACATGCTCCCGGCGTTGTTGACCACGATGTCGAGCTCACCGAAGTGCTCGACGGCCCGGGACACCGCGGCGAAGACCGCCGCGCGGTCGGTCACGTCGAGCGGCAGCGCGAGCAGCCGGTCGGCGTGCCGCTTCTCGAAGCCGTCCGGAGTGATGCCGCGTGCGGCGGCGGCCACGCGGTCGCCTCGCTCCAGTGCCGCCTGGGCGAAGGCGTGCCCGAGGCCACGGCTGGCGCCTGTGATGAACCAGGTGCGGGGAGAGGCTGAGGAAGTACGCAAGGGGAACTCCTGTTCGTCAGGGCCGGGCGGCCACCGATCTCGAACCGAGACGGTTCGTCTCGGCTGATGTCGACGACGGTAACTCCTTCTCGGCGGTGAGTCAAGACGGTCCGGTTCGTCTAGGATGGGTCCATGGCAACGCACCGCAGTACCTCCCGGCGCAGCGAGTCCTCCCGGCGGGCCATCCTCACCGCGGCGCTGGAGCTGGTGAACGAGGTCGGCTACGCCAAGCTGAGCATCGAGGGGATCGCCGCGCGCGCCGGCGTCGGCAAGCAGACGATCTATCGCTGGTGGCCGTCGAAGGGCACGGTGCTCTTCGAGGCGTTCCTCATGCTCAACGAAGGGGAGGACGGCCGGCCCGTGGCGCTGCCGGACACCGGCGATCTGGAAGCGGACCTCAAGACCGTCCTGCGCGCGACGGTCGAGGAACTGAACGACGCGCGCTACGACGAGCCGATGCGGGCGCTCAACACCGCGATCGCGCAGGACTCCGTCCTGGCCGCCGCCTACGCCGAACGGCTGGACGGCCCGATGAAGGAACTCAAGAAGCAGAGGCTGCGCAGCGCGCAACGCGCCGGGCAGCTCGCCGCCGACCTCGACCTCGACGTGGCCGTGGACATGGTGTGGGGCCCGGTGCTCAACCGATGGCTACAGCGCAGCGCCCCCCTCACCGTCGAATACGCCGACAGCGTCGTCACCACCGCCCTCAGCGGACTGAAGCCCCGCGAACCGGAGTCCTGAACACCGCACGCGAACCGCAACGCGGAGCCGCCCACCCATCGCCAAGCGGCCGCTCAGCCCCAGGACGATCGCGGGGTCGCTGGTCGCCTCCGAACCGCCGGCGAAGGCAGAGCGGGCAGGTCGTCTGGTTGGCGCAGATCGTCTGGAGCATCAGGTGAGTTCGGCTTGGAGCGTCTCGGTCACGGGGCGGCGGCCGCCGAGGCGGGCGGGGATCGCGGTGAGCGCCGCCACTACGAGCACGGTCGCCAGCACCAGGACGAGCAGCTGCCAGAGCGAGGGAAGCGTGGCCCTGTCGCTGTCGCCGCCGGTGATCGCGTTGATGGCGTGGAACAGTGCGAAGCCTCCTGGGAGAACACCCACGAGGGCGCCGGCGAGCGCGGGGAGCACCTGAGCGACCGCCAGCGCCGCGCCCACTTCACCGGGGGTCGCGCCGAGGGCACGCGCCAGCGCGGAGGAATGCCGGTTGTCGAGTACCGTCGCCCAGGTGATGAAGATGGCGTTGACCGCCGCCAGGGAGAGCAGGGTGACCATCACGACGAGGAGCACCTGGCGCAGCAGTTCCACCTGAGCGCCGTCGTATCCGCCGGCGAGTGGTCCGGCGGTGAGGAAGGCGTTGAGTACCAGTGCGACGTAGATCCCGCTGACCGTGATCGCGATACTGATCACGCTCAGCACGGCGCGGCGCGGCCGACGGGCGGCGACCCGCAAGGCGAGAAGCAGCGGTACGGGCAGCCGCGCCGAGATCGCGATCAGCCATCCGGTGCGGCGGGGCGGGCGTGCCGAGTCGGTCAGCGCGGCGACGGTGCTGGAGCGGGCGGCGCGCACGGCCGGAAAAACGGTCGCGACCGCCGCGACTCCGAGCGCCATGGCGCTCACCGAGCCGACCGTGGACATGGTCATCGACGGCGTGCCCGCGCTGCCGATGAGGCCGGCACCGGACTCGGTGAGCAACGGAGCGGTCAGCGCTCCGACCGCCAACCCGGCCGCGGCCGCGACGACGGCCACGAGGACGTACTCCGCGAGCAGCACGGCGGCGACCAGGCTCGGTGCTCCACCGGCCGCCTTGAGGAGTCCGACACGTCTGGTCTGATCGGCCATCCGGCCGCCTACCAGCACCGAGATGCTGGCCACGGCGAGCAGGCCCAGCAGCCAGGCTCCTATCCGCAGCAGGATCTGGGCGTCTTTGGCCAGCTCGGTCGCCTCTTCGCGGATGTTCTCCCAGGACTCCAGGCGCGGAGCGCCAAGGCTCTTCGGAGAGTGGACTGCGGCGAACGCCTGGGCCTCATCCGGGTCGGCCAGCTTCAGGTTCACCGTGTAGGCCAGGGAGTCTGGATCCGGGGCGAGGCTCCGCACATCCGCCTGGGTGAGCCAGACCAGACCTGGAGTCCGTAGCAGGCCAGGAGGGAGCTTGGACAGCGTCTCGGGGGACGCACCGCTCGCGCAACCGACGGCGACGATGCAGGACGCCTGCGGGTAGGGCGGCATGGCGGCGGTGACCGCGACGCCGACGACCTCGAACGACCGGCCGTCCAGGGTGACGGGATCGCCGACGCGCA
>JAFACJ010000649.1 GCA_023425615.1 Actinomycetes bacterium | reverse complement strand
CGGGGCGGGGTCAGGTGAAGACGAGACGGGCTAGCCAGGTGCCGTGCTGGTCGAGGAACTTCTCGTGGGCCTCTTGGACGCCGTAGGCGCGGGCTAGGAGGTTGTCGAGGTCGTCGGCGGCCATGGCGTAGCAGCGGGCTCTTGCCATGTACAGGCCGTACTCCGGGTCGGGGTCTTCGCCCTCTTCGGTGTACTCCATGACCGCTCGGTAGTTCGCCGCGACGGCTTGGGCGATGAGTTCGTCACGTTGGGCGCGGATGAGCAGGACCAGTCTGAGGCCCAAGGTGGAGTCTTGGACGTCGGGGAGGGTGAAGGCCGGTCGTTGGAAGCTCCAGGAGAGCTGGTCTGCCATCGCCTTGATGGTCTCGGGGGCCTCTTGGGTCTGTTTTTCCTGCTGGTCCCACAAGTCGAGTTCGCCCAAGATGTCGCCGTCCAGGCGCTCGATGGCGTAGACGATCCCGAGGGTCTGGCCGCTCCACAAGGTCGCGTCCTCCTCGTCGCCGCGGTCTTTGGCCTGGTCCAGGCTGTAGCGGCAGATGGCCAGGTGGTAGGCGAGCATGTGGCGGGTGCGGTCGAGGGCGTCGGCCAGCTTGCGCAACACGGTGGCCTCGCCCAGCGCGGCCGGAAGGACGATCCGCAGGACCGGGGGTTCGTCCTGGTGGGCGGCCAGGTACTTCCACAGTTCTGATTCAGACGCCCCGGCCTCCGCCCCGCTCATGGACCTGAGTTCGACCTTCCGCCAGTCTCCGGTCTCAGCCCCCTGCCGACCGGCGGACTCGGCCGTCTCCCACTCGGCCAGCAGCCGCGTCATCCGCCTCTCCACGTCCGCTGTGATCGAGGCCCTGGTGCCGGGCAGCGGCCCGTAGCCCTCCAGGGCCTCCCGTGTGGCCTGCAAGGCGAGACCCACCGCCACCTGCTGCGGAATCACCGCACTCACCCCCCTGCGTAGCGGACCGGCGGCCCGCGAGATGTTCGAATACCAACGCTGATGCCGGGCCTCGCCCCGCCCCGGGTTCCGCGCGTCCGAGGGCGGGGCGGGCCTGCCCGGGGGCGAGTCGGCACGAGACCGCCCCCAGGGGTTTCAGCCGTTCCTTCTCTCGCGGTCGAGGGAACGAAGAGACGGGTGCCGGGAGGCTCGTCGGGGTAGGGGGCCGCCTGTGTCGTGCGAGTACCCCCAGATCTCGGGCCATTCCTTGGCCCGAGGCCGGTCCGGGGCGTGGTCGAAGAGCCGGTCCCACGGGGAGCGGGGACGGTCGCGCAGAGCGGAGCCGCAGGCGGCGGTGAGGGTGAGCATGAGGAAGGCGATCGCTCCTGCGATCACGTCAGCCCAAGGCATGGGGTCCGTGTCCTTTCGGTTCGGTGGCGGGTACGAAGGCCCGCCGGATGTCGTGCCGTTTGTCCCGTACGTCGTCAGACCGGGTCCGGGGCGCTCGCTCTGAGCGACAGGCGAGCGGACCATCCTGCCGGTCTGCTTTCCGTCTTCGTGGCGGGCGAGGAGTCATCGGCCCGGCGGGTCCCGGCCGCCGGGTAGGAGCAGGCGGGCCCCTGAGCGTCTCCGGCGGATGGGCAGGACACCCGTCATCTGATCGCCAGCGTGAACCAGCAGGCCTTTCCCTGCTGTCCGGGAAGTTCCTTCCAGCCGTAGGAAGAGGAGAACTCCTTGATCAGGGCCAGTCCGCGACCACTCGGCTCCCGGGCGTCGGGCATGGAAGGCGTATCCGGGATGGTGGGGTCGTAGTCGCTGCAGTCGAAGTACAGGTGCCCCAGCACACAACGCAGCGTCACCCGCAGCACCTCGCCTTCGCTTACGGCGACGGCGTTCGTGACGACTTCGGAGGCCAGCAGCATCGCGGTGTCGGTGGCACTCCGTGAGACATGCCAGGAGACGCACACCACGCGGACGACCGCCCGCACCACGTGCACGCTGTGGTGTTCGGCGGGGAACTCCAGTCGGTACTCGCAGTAGGAGATCCGCCGCGGCGCCATATCGACCGCGCCGGCCGTCATGAGGCGACCTTCCGCGAACCCCGCATGGCTTCGGCCTGGGCTACGCCTCCGGGTAGTGCCTTTTCCCGCAGCCCGGTGGCGATGGGATCGGTATAGGCGTAGCCCTGCCGGATGCCCGTCGGCAGAATGGCGCCGCGTAGGATCCCCTCGGCTCCGACGGGAGCAGCGCGCAGGGCTTCGGCCAGCGCACGCAGCGCGCCGGACTCCCCGGCGGCGACACCGCACGCGTTGCCGGGACAGGTGAGGTCCCATACGTAGACGCCGCTCACGACACCACGGTCCTCAGGACGTGCATGATGCGGTCGACGGCCTGGGGGAGGTCGTCCACGGGGCCGATACCGGGGCCGTGCCGCCACTGGAAGACACCGTCTTCGCAGATGACGTCTTCGTTCATCATCGGGGCATCGGGGTTGGTGACCCTCAGCCTGTCGCGGGTCAGGTCGGTTCGCCAGCCACGCTCGTGGAGTTCTTCGGCGAGATCTAGGAGGTGGGTGTCGGGCATGCCCGGACAGTAGTCAGACGCCTACTCCGGAAGTTCACAGGTGTGAACCGGCTTGCTTTTCAGTGCGGGACTCCCATGCGGGCCGCGATTCCCCGCAGTTCCCGTCCGCCTGCCGCGCTGCGCGCCTGCTCCAACATCACGCCGATCGCCTCACGGACTTTGCGATCGTTGCGAATCCGCTGTGGTGCCGCTTCTTCTGCTCTGCGCAACCATGTCACCGCCTCGCCACGAGTACGGGAATCGCGGGCCAGGCCGCGTCCGATCTCCGCGAGCCACGAGGCGTAGCGTCCTCGCCGCTGGGCCAGGTTCGCCTCGTCCACTTTCGCGGCCTGCTCGGCTATGGCAACCCCTCCGTCTCCAAGTTCAAGCGCGACCGTCGTCCGCCACACCGCGACGTTGACCGGGGAGAACGCCTGCCAGCTCGCGTTGACGTCCTCGGGCACTCTGCGGGCGAGGTCGTCCGCCTCATCGAGCCATGCCAGGGCGGCGGCGCGGTCGAGGCTCGCCGCCGAGGCGAGTGCGGCGTTCAGGACCAGCATTCCCAGGACGGGGACGCTCTGGTCGGTGACGTGAGGTTGGAGGCGGTCGGCTGCGCGTTCCGCCCGGCTCTTGACACGTTTCCAGTTCGCGGCGTTCGGGCGGATCAACGTGAACGCCGCCTTGCCCACCTCGACAGGGTCTCCAACGGCTACGGCCGCCTCGTCTGCGCGCATCGCCGCCATCTGGCCGAGGTCGGCGTAGCCGAGGGAGCGTGCCATACCGGCCGCACAGGAGTGCGCTTCGACGAGGGTCCGAAGTGCGGTCTGCTTGTCGGCGTCGTCGCCGTTGATGGCGTACAGGTTGAGTTCATCGATGACCGTGGGAAGCGTTTCACCGATGCGCAGATAGTCGTAGCGACGGCGTAGCCGCTCGATCGGGCCCGCCATGAGCGTGGCCAGTTCATCAAGAGGGCGGGCACGGTCAACGGGCGGATCGTCCAAAGGACCGGTCTCCAGCGCGGCCCGGAGGGCGGGGATATGCGCGTGAGGACCGGTTTGAAGCGCGTCGCCGGTGAGGTGGGGGCCTCCGACCAGTTCGGTTTCGGAGACGCGCAGTGCGTTGGCGAGGGCGGCGATGTGGGAGCGTCGGTCGAGGGCGCGCTGTCCGCGTTCGGCCATGGAGAGGAAGGATTTGCTGAGGCCGGACAGTCCGGCGAGTTCTTCGAGGGTCATGCCCCGCCAGCGTCGCAGGACTCGGAGACGTGTGCCGACGGTGGCTTCGTCCATGAGCTCGGTGCCTTTCTGGAAGAACCCGTGACCCCAGGGTAAGCCGCCGGCCCTTTCTTCGACCTCCCAACGGACATTTGCGCGGATGATGTAGCGGTCCTAGCCTCCGCAGCCGAAGTACAGGTGACCCAGCACCCGACGCAGAGTGCTCGCAGTACTTCGCTCTCGCTCACCGTGACGGCGTTGGTGACGACCTCGCAGGCCAGCAGCACCGTCGGCCTGCGGGGAACTCCAGTCGGTACTCGTAGTAGGACACCTGACTTTCGACCAGCTGCTCAAGCCTCGGCGCGGGTCACTTAACGAATGGTCCGTCTGTTCGCACGCTGCGACACTGGGTGGATGATCGTCAGACTCGCTCATGAGCAGGACGCGCCCGGTTTCCTTGATCTGGCGGCGCCGGTGGAGCACTGGTTCGGTCCCATGGTGCGGGATCCGGGGTTTCACGCCGCCGTCGACAAGCACATTCGCCGGGCCACGGCGCTTGTCGCGGTGGAGGACACGAAAGCGGGACTGCTCGGTGGGCTGCTCTTCGGTGCGAAGTCCCCGATCTATCACGTGCATTGGCTCGTGGTCAGCGAGCATGCACGCGGGCAGGGGGTCGGCCGTGCCCTGATGGACGATGCCCTGCGTCGGTTCGTGCAATGCCCCGCGACTGTGGAAGTCGTGACCTTCGGCGTCGACCACCCCGGTGCGGAGGAGAGCGGGGCCCGCGTCTTCTACGAAAGGCTCGGATTCACTCCCGCCGAGGCTGCGCCTCCAGGTCCCGAAGGCGGATCTCGCCAGGTCTACCGCAAAATCATCGTCTGACCACACGGCTCCGGCACGGGAGGTGAGGGGCACCTGCCATAGGACGCCTTGAGGGCCGTATCCCAGGCGGAGCGCCAGGGCTCGGCCGCGGTGTGATCGTGGCCGTGGTCAGCGGCGCCAGCGGGGTTGGCCTGGGCCTTTGCAGGTGTAGATGCGTCCGTTGTAGATGCCTTGTGCTCCTGCGGGCGAGCAGAACGCGCCGGGGTGGACGGTGGGCAGGCTCGGCGCGGCGGGCTTGGACGAGGTCGTTCGGGTGGACGGTTTGGGTGAGGGTTTCGGGGTGCGCTTCTTCGTGGGGGTCGGGGTCGCGGCGGGTGATTTCTTGTGGGTGGCGCGGTAGCGGGTGCGTAGGGCGGGGCTGCGGCAGATCCACTTCACGACGGCCGCGTAGATCCGTCGGGCTTTCGCCGACCCTTCCGGGACGGATGCTCGTCGGCCTTCGTACACCGTGCCGTCGTAGATGAGCACCGTGGCGTGTAGGGCTTGTGCTTTTGTCGCGCCTCCGTACAGGTCGTAGCAGCGGTTCACCGCCCGCCACAGTGCCTTTTCGGGCTTGCCGACGAGCACCGGGTCGATGGCTTTGAGTGCTGTCAGGAACGCCTTCCGCCGCTTGGCCTCCACGTATGACTCCGCTGAGCGGGCCGAGGGGGTGTCGCGGGTGGTCGTCGTGGTCTTC
>JAFACJ010000636.1 GCA_023425615.1 Actinomycetes bacterium | reverse complement strand
GGGCAGGGCGCCCGGCCAGGCGGCGAGCTGGGCGGCGAGGCACACGCCGATGCCCGCCGCCGCGGCACGTCCCCGCGACCGCTCCCGCAGCAGCATCGCCGCGCTCACCGCGACCCCCACGAGCAGGTCGAACGCCCAGCCCTCGCGGCGGGTCCCCAGGGCCAGCGCCACCGCCAGCGCGAAAGCCGTCGCGGCTCGTGAGGAGTGACGCCACGGAAGATCCATACCAGGCAGCATACGAACCGGCCCGGAGCGGAGGATCAGCCAAAAGAACCACCCGGACCGCCCTTTCGGTCGAAGCGGGCGTTCGGGCGCCGCCCGCACAGTGGTCCGCATGTCATCACCGATCCTGCGCGCCCGAGGACTGGGCAAGCGCTACCGGCGCCACTGGGCGCTGTCGGACTGCACCCTGGAGATCCCCGCGGGCCGTGTCGTCGGGCTGGTCGGCCCCAACGGCGCGGGCAAGACCACCTTGCTGAACCTGGCGGCCGGGCTGCTGAACCCCACCACCGGGACGATCGAGGTGTGCGGCGGACGTCCCGGCACGCGCCTCGGCCGGATCGGGTTCGTCGCCCAGAACACCCCGGTCTACGCGCGGCTGACCGTCGCCGAGCACCTCACGCTGGGCGCCCGGCTCAGCCCCCGCTGGGACCTGGGGCCGGCCCGCGCCCGGATCGAACGCCTCGGCCTGCGGCACGACCAGCGCGCCGGGGGACTGTCCGGCGGCCAGCGCGCCCAGCTCGCCCTCACCCTCGCCCTGGCCAAACGCCCCGAACTGCTGATCCTCGACGAGCCGGTGGCGGCCCTCGACCCCCTGGCGCGCCGCGACTTCCTGCGCGAGCTGAAGGACGCCGCCGAGCAGTGGGGCCTGAGCGTCGTGCTCTCCTCGCACCTGGTCTCCGACATGGCGCCGCTGTGCGACCACCTCGTCGTGCTCGTCTCCTCCCGCGTCCGGGCGGAGGGCGACGTCGGGAGCCTGCTCGCCGCCCACCACCTCACCGACCTCGAACCCCTCGTCCTGTCCTACCTGGAGGCGCACCGATGATCTGGCTGACCTGGCGGCAGTTCCGCACCCAGGCCCTGGTGGTCTTCGGGGGGCTCCTCGTCCTCGCCGCCGCCCTCGCCGCGACCGGCCACGGGCTGGCCCGCGACCACCGCGCCCGCGGCGCCGCCTTCCTCGACGGCGTCGACGGCACCGGCACCGGCCTGTACGTCGCCGGCTGGCTGGCCCTGCTCCTGCTGCCCGCGCTCATCGGCATGTTCTGGGGCGCGCCGCTGGTCACCCGCGAACTGGACGCCGGAACCCACCGGCTGATCTGGACGATGACCGGGCGGACCCGCTGGCTGGCGGTCAAGCTCGGGCTCCTCGCCCTGGCCGCCGCTGCCGCCGGCGGCCTGCTGGGCGCGGTGATGACCTGGTGGGCGGCGCCCATCGACGCGGCCGTCGCCGAACTGGAGGGCAGGCCGGGCCCCGGCGTCTTCGTCGTCCCGCGGCTGCACCCGCTGATCTTCGGGGCCAGGGGCGTCCTCCCGGTCGGGCACGCCGTCTTCGCCTTCGTCCTCGGCGTCGCCCTGGGGGTCCTGGTCCGCCGCACCCTGCCCGCCATGGCGCTGCTGCTGGCCGCCGTCGCCTGCGCCCAGATCGCGATGCCCCTGGCGGTCCGGCCGCACCTGATGGCGCCCCTGCACACCACCGTGACGATCAGCGAACGGAACCTGAGGTTCATCGGCACCAGCGGAGAACTGAAGGTGATGATCGACCGTCCCGGCGCGTGGGTGACCTCCCAGCGCACCGTCAAGGACGGCCGCGCCGTCCTCGTGCCCGCACAGGTGCTGAACTGCCCGGACAAGTCACGGCAGGGCGGCCTGATCTGCTTCGACCGGGTCGCCGGACAGGGCTACCGGCAGGCAGTCGACTACCAGCCCGCCGACCGTTTCTGGGCCTTCCAAGTGCGGGAGACGCTGCTCTACCTCCTCTCTGCCCTCGCCCTGGCCGGAGCCTGCGCGTGGTGGGTCCGCACCCGCCTGGAGTCCTGAACGGCATGCGGCCACCGGACGGCGTACTCCGGCTAGGCTGGACGATCAGGTTCCCGAAGGCCACGGAACCCCCCGCCTGTGACCGAGAGGGCCACGGATGAGCCACCCCCCGCAGCATCCCCGCGTCCACGCGTACGCCGGCCCGGCGGGGTGGGCTCCGTCCGCGCCCGGCGCCGGTTCCATCGCCGTCGCGGTGCTCCTGGGCGTTCCCCTGGCCGTGGCGTGGTGCTTCCTGGCCGTGCCCGGCGTCATCACCTCCCTGTTCGCGCTGGGATTCCGGCGGACCCATCCCGAAGCGGCGACGAAGCTGATCGCGGCGAGCTGGATCATCTACGGCGTCGCCCTCCTCGGCGGCTGCTGCATGATGTACCTCCTCGGCGACACCCAGCTGGAGATCATCAAAATCCTCTACTTCTTGTTCAGCTACTAGGAGGGGCCGTAGCAGCACCGGGCGGTTCGTCCGAGTGCGGGCGCCCGGTGGATTGTCACCGCCTTGTGGCACGATTTCCCAGGTGACCAGCAAATCCAGCGCGGCGCAGCGTCTGCGCGACCTCGCGCTACTGCGCCGCGTCCGTGACCGGATCGACCGGGAGTACGCGCAGCCGCTGAACGTCGAGGCGCTCGCCCGCAGCGTGAACATGTCGGGCGGGCACCTCAGCCGCGAGTTCCGGCGCGCCTACGGCGAATCGCCGTACTCCTACCTCATGACGCGGCGCATCGAACGCGCGATGGCGCTGCTGCGCCGCGGCGACCTCAGCGTCACCGAGGTCTGCTTCGCCGTCGGCTGCTCGTCGCTGGGCACTTTCAGCACCCGCTTCACCGAGCTGGTCGGCGTGCCGCCCAGCGTCTACCGGCGGCAGGTGGAGAGCGGGACGGAGGGGATGCCGTCATGCATGGCCAAGCAGGTGAGCAGACCGGTCAGGAATCGAGAAGCGCCGGCCGCCAGGCCGCGGATAGCGTGATCGCCATGGACATCACGAGGACGGACACCCGGTCGCCCACGCCGCACGCCGCCGACGGCCATGATCTGATCCGCGTGCACGGTGCGCGCGAGAACAATCTCAAGGACGTCAGCGTCGAGCTCCCCAAGCGTCGGCTGACGGTGTTCACCGGGGTCTCCGGCTCGGGCAAGAGCTCGCTGGTGTTCAGCACGATCGCCGCGGAGTCGCAGCGGCTGATCAACGAGACCTACAGCTCCTTCGTCCAGGGCTTCATGCCGACGCTGGCGCGGCCCGACGTCGACGTGCTCGAAGGGCTGACGACCGCGATCATCGTCGACCAGCAGCGGATGGGCGCCGACCCCCGCTCCACGGTCGGCACCGCCACCGACGCCAACGCGATGCTGCGCATCCTCTTCAGCCGGCTCGGGCGGCCCTACATCGGCCCGCCCGGCGCGTTCGCCTTCAACGTGCCCTCGGTCCGGGCGAGCGGCGCCATCACCGTCGAACGCGGCTCCGCCAAGACCGTGAAGGCGACCTTCACCCGCACCGGCGGCATGTGCACGCGCTGCGAGGGCCGCGGCACGGTCTCCGACATCGACCTCACCCAGCTCTACGACGACGGCAAGTCGCTCAACGAGGGCGCGCTCACGATCCCCGGCTACAGCATGGACGGCTGGTACGGCCGCATCTTCAACGGCTGCGGCTTCTTCGACGCGGACAAGCCGATCGGCAAGTTCACCGCGGCGGAACTCGACGCCCTCCTCTACAAGGAGCCGACCAAGATCAAGGTCGACGGTGTCAACCTGACGTACGAGGGCCTGATCCCCAAGATCCAGAAGTCGTTCCTGTCCAAGGACGTCGATGCGCTGCAACCGCACGTCCGCGCGTTCGTGGAGCGGGTGACGACGTTCACCGCCTGCCCCGAGTGCGACGGCACCCGGCTCAGCCACGAGGCGCGGTCATCGAAGATCAAGGGGATCAGCATCGCCGACGCCTGCGCGATGCAGATCAGCGATCTCGCCGCCTGGGTCCGCGACCTCGATGAGCCGTCGGTCGCGCCGCTGCTGGCCAAGCTCGGCCACACCCTCGACTCGTTCGTGGAGATCGGCCTCGGCTATCTCTCGCTCGATCGCCCGTCGGGCACGCTGTCGGGCGGCGAGGCGCAGCGCACCAAGATGATCCGCCACCTCGGCTCCCCGCTCACCGACACCACCTATGTCTTCGACGAGCCCACCACGGGCCTGCACCCCCATGACATCCAGCGGGCCAACGACCTGCTGCTGCGGCTGCGGGACAAGGGCAACACGGTGCTCGTCGTGGAGCACAAGCCGGAGATGATCGAGATCGCCGACCATGTCGTCGACCTCGGTCCCGGCGCGGGCACGGGCGGCGGCACCGTCTGCTTCGAGGGCACCGTCGAGGGGCTGCGGACCAGCGGCACCGTCACCGGCCGCCATTTCGACGACCGCGCCTCCCTCAAGGAGTCGGTGCGCGAGCCCACGGGAGTGCTGGAGATCCGCGGAGCGAACACCCACAACCTGCATGATGTGGACGTCGACGTCCCGCTCGGGGTGCTCGTCGTCGTCACCGGTGTCGCGGGCTCGGGCAAGAGCTCGCTCGTGCACGGGTCGATCACCGGCCGGGAGGGCGTGGTCGCGGTCGACCAGGGGGCGATCCGCGGCTCGCGGCGGAGCAACCCGGCGACGTACACCGGCCTGCTCGACCCGATCCGCAAGGCGTTCTCGAAGGCGAACGGCGTGAAGCCCGCGCTGTTCAGCGCCAACTCCGAGGGTGCCTGCCCCGCCTGCAACGGCGCCGGGGTGATCTACACCGATCTCGGGATGATGGCGGGCGTCGCCACCACCTGCGACGAGTGCGAGGGCAAGCGGTTCCAGGCGGCGGTGCTGGAGTACCGCCTCGGCGGCCGCGACATCAGCGAGGTGCTGGCGATGCCGGTGGCCGAGGCCGAGGAGTTCTTCGGCGCGGGCGAGGCGCGCATCCCGGCGGCGCACGCCATCCTCCTCCGGCTCGCCGACGTCGGGCTCGGCTACCTCAGCCTCGGCCAGCCGCTCACCACGCTGTCCGGCGGCGAGCGGCAGCGGCTCAAGCTGGCCACCCACATGGCGCAGAAGGGCGGCGTCTACGTCCTGGACGAGCCGACCGCCGGCCTCCACCTCGCCGACGTCGAGCAGCTGCTCGGCCTGCTCGACCGGCTCGTCGACTCCGGCAAGTCCGTCATCGTCGTCGAGCACCACCAGGCGGTCATGGCGCACGCCGACTGGATCATCGATCTCGGTCCCGGCGCCGGCCGCGACGGCGGCCGTGTCGTCTTCGAGGGCGCCCCCGCCGACCTCGTCGCCGCCCGCTCCACCCTCACCGGCCGGCACCTCGCCGCCTACGTCGGCTCCTGACCGCGCCCTCCGGTGGCACTCACCGCGCCCCTCCGGTGGCCGGGCATGACGCCCGGCTACCGGGCGTCATGTTAACGAACGGTCCGTTGATTGCCCCTGTACCCGACATGTGGAAATTTGATCGACAGGGGGTGGGCGGCTGACCACACCCCGCGGGCGCGCGGTCAGGTGAAGGGTTGCTGCTATGGGGCGGCTGAAGTTCGGTGTCCTCGCC
>JAFACJ010000623.1 GCA_023425615.1 Actinomycetes bacterium | reverse complement strand
GCCGGGGGCGCAGCGGGTGTCGCTGGCCGAGGAGCTGCGGCGGGTCGTGCCGGTGATCGAGGCGCTGTCCCGCGAGGGGGTGCCGGTCAGCGTCGACACGATGCGGGCCGAGGTGGCCGAGGCCGCGGTGCGGGCGGGCGCGCGGCTGGTCAACGACGTCAGCGGGGGGCTGGCCGACCCGGACATGCCGCAGGTCGTGGCGCGGGCGCGGGTGCCGTACGTGGTGATGCACTGGCGGGGGCACAGCCACGACATGCAGAGCCGCGCTGTTTACCGCGACGTGGTCGGCGAGGTCCGCGAGGAACTGCTCCGGCGTGTCGAGGCGGTGGTCGCGCGGGGCGTCGACCCGTCGATGATCGTGCTCGATCCGGGGCTCGGGTTCGCCAAGCAGGCCGAGCACAACTGGGAGCTGCTGGCGCGCCTGGAGCAGCTGGGCGGTGAGTTCCCGGTGCTGGTGGGCGCTTCGCGCAAGCGGTTCCTCGGCAGGCTGCTGGCCGGACCGGACGGGGAGCCCAGGCCGTTCGCCGAATGCGACGACGCGACGCTGGCGGTCAGCACGCTGGCGGCAGCGGCCGGCGCCTGGTGCGTGCGCGTCCACAATGTCCGTCCCAACGCTGACGCCGTACGGGTCGCGGCGGCCGTAGGCTCGGCGCGTGGATGACGCCGCAGCGGTCGAGGCCGCCAATGCCAAGTTCTACGCCGCTTTCGAGAACGGCGATCTCGACCTCATGCACGAGGTCTGGGCCGACGGTGACTACGCCGAGGGAGTGACCTGCGTCCATCCGGGCTGGATGATGCTGCGCGGCCGCGGCGAGGTGCTGCGCTCCTGGGCGTTGATCATGGCGAACACCGCCTACATCCAGTTCGTCCTCACCGAGGTGCGCACCGAGGTCAGGGGCGACTACGCGGTGCTCACCTGCGAGGAGAACGTCCTCACCGCCGACAAGGACGAGGAGGGTTTCCTCGCCGGGGGAAGCGTCGTGGCGACGAAGGTGTTCGTACGGGATGAGGGTGAGTGGAGGCTGTGGGTCCACCACGGCTCCCCGGTCTTGGACGGGACGAGCGATGACGGACCGGATTGAGCTGCGCGGGCTGCGGGCCCGCGGTTTCCACGGCGTGCTGCCTGCCGAGCGCGAACTCGGCCAGGAGTTCGTCGTCGACGTCGTGCTCGGCCTCGACCTGAGGCCCGCCGCGGAGAAGGACGACGTCGCCCTGACCGTCCACTACGGGGAGCTCGCGGACCGGCTGGTGGAGGTGGTGACCGGCGAACCGGTCGACCTGATCGAGACGCTCGCCGAGCGGCTGGCCGGAGTCTGCCTCGCCGATCCGCGGGTGGAGGACGCCGAGGTGACCGTCCACAAGCCGGCGGCTCCGATCGCGCATCCGTTCACCGACGTCGCCGTCACGATCTTCAGGAGCCGCGGATGACAGAGGACCGTACCCTGACCGGCGGGCACATGCTGGTCAAGCAGCGGGTCGTGCTCTCGCTGGGCAGCAATCTCGGCGACCGGCTGGAGAACCTTCAAGACGCCATCGACGCGTTGTTCGACGCCCCCGATCTGACGTTCGTCGCCCTGTCGTCGGTGTATGAGACAGCGCCGTGGGGCGGGGTCGAGCAGGACGACTTCCTCAACGCGGTGCTGGTGGCCGAGACCCTGATCACCCCTGAGGCGCTGCTGGACCGGGTGCTGTCGATCGAGGAGTCGCTGCGGCGGGAGCGGGTCGTGCGCTGGGGTCCGCGCACCCTCGACATCGACATCGTCCAGTTCGACGGGATCACCTCCGACGATCCGCGGCTGACGCTGCCGCACCCGCGCGCGCACGAACGGGCGTTCGTGCTGGTGCCGTGGGCCGAGATCGACCCGGATGCGGTGCTGACGGGCCGCGGGCCGATCGTGACGCTGGTCGCCGCGGTGGAGGACCAGCAGGTCGTCCGCCGTGATGACCTGACCCTCCAGCCTCCGGCGTGAGGGCCTCCCGCCCGGCGGTGCTGCTGGCGCTGGCCCTGGTGGCGGCGCTGGCGACCTGGGGCCTGCTCAGAGCCTTCTACTCCTCGCTGCCGCCGCTGCCGTGGACGGCGGTGCCGACCCTGCTGCTGCTGGCCCTCGGCGAGATCGTCACGGGTGTCCATCTGCGCAACCGGATCCACCACAAGGCGGCGGCCGAGGAGGCGCGTCCCGTCGATCCGCTGAGCGTCGCCCACATGGCGGTGCTCGCCAAGTCCACCGCGCACGCCGCCGCCGCCCTCACCGGAGTCTTCGTCGGTTTCGCCCTGCGCGTCCTGCCCGACCTCGACCTCCCCACTCCCCGCCACGACCTCATCGTCAGCGCCGCCACCGCCGTCTCCGCCCTGGTCCTCACCGGCGCCGCCCTCTTCCTCGAATACTGCTGCCGCGTCCCCAAGGACCCCGAAGAGGAACAGAACAACCGACGCCGCTGACCACCACACCCCCCAACGCACCCGCACGACGACCGCCTCCCGCGCCACACGACGGGCACACCACGCACTAAGCGCCACCCACCGCCAGCGGCCATCCACCCAC
>JAFACJ010000604.1 GCA_023425615.1 Actinomycetes bacterium | reverse complement strand
CACGATGCCCAGGGCGTACCGCTCGTCGAGCTCCCGCCACTGCGCCCAGCCGAGCACGGCGGGGGCGTCGATCAGGCCGATGCGCGCCTTCTCGGGCTCCAGGCAGGAGTCGAGGAAGGCGTTGAGGCCGGCCCGCAGGGCAGCCATGGGGTCGGCGCCGGCGCCCTCGATCCGCTCGGCCACCCGCTGGATCAGCTCCTCCTGGATCTGCTCGTACACCGCGCGGAACAGCTCCTGCTTGTCCTTGAAGTGGTGGTACATGGCACCGCGGGAGCTGCCGGCCCGGTTGACGATCTCCGTCGTGCCGACGGCGGCGTAGCCGCGCTCGGCGAACAGCTCGCGCGCCGCGGCGATCAGCGCCGCTCGGGTGTTCTCTGACTTCTCGGCTTGACGCCCCATCACTGCTTTCCGTGTCCATGGTACTACGGACCGCCTATTTAAAAACAGGCAGCCTGTTTGTTATTTTCCCTCTCGGTACCCATTCTCTCCCGCGAGGAGGACCGGATGATCGACATGAGGAACGCGACGGGGCCGTGGTGGCGCGACCCCGGGCTCGGGGCACGGCGCCGGCTGCCGTTCGCGTTCGGCCTGCTCACCGAACGGCCCGTCGCACGGGACGCGAGCGACTCCTACGTCCTTCCGGCCTGCGCGAGCCGCGCCATCCGCGCCGACCTCCGGCGCCTGTTCGCGGCGGTGCACCCCCGGTACACGCTGGCCGCGGCGCGCCGCTTCAAGGACTTCGACAGGCCGGTGCTCATCGCCTGGTCGCAGCGTGACCGCTTCTTCCCCGCCGCCCACGCCGAACGGCTGGCCTCGGACTTCCCCGACGCCCGCCTCGTGTGGATCCCCGGCGCGCGCAGCCTGTCGCCCGAGGACCGGCCCGACCGGCTCGCCGCCGCGATCGCCGAGTTCGCCGAGTTCGCCGGCGCCCCCGCCGGACCCGAGGCGGGGACGCGATGAGCGCCGGCCGCCCGCTGCCCGAACTGCCCGGCGTCGAGCACCGCTTCGTCGACGTCGGCGGCCTGCTGACACACGTGGCGCTCGCCGGGCGTGACGACGGCGGGAGCGACCCGCTGGTCCTGCTGCACGGCTGGCCGCAGCACTGGTGGCAGTGGCGCCACCTCATCCCCCCGCTCGCCGCCCGCCACCGCGTCATCTGCCCCGACCTGCGCGGGCTCGGCTGGACCCAGGCGCCACCGGACGGCTATCGGCCCGAGGTGCTGGCCGATGACGTCCTCGGCCTGCTGGACCGGCTCGGCGTGCGCCGGTTCGGGCTGGTCGGCCACGACTGGGGCGGTCTGGCCGGCTACCTGCTGGCGCTGCGGCACCCCGACCGGGTCACCGGCTACCTCGCGCTGAACACCGCCAGCCCCTTCCTGCGCCCCACCCCCGGGGTGCTGGCGGACGGCGCGCACCTCTGGCACATCGCCGCCAACGCCGCGCCCCTGCTCGGGCCGCGCCTGGCCGGAGGGGCGATCCCGAGGTGGGCGCTGCGGCACTGGATCCACCGTGCCTCCGCGCTCACCCCCGAGGACCACGCGGTCTTCATGGCGCAGTTCCAGGAGCCCGCCCGGGTCCGCGCCACCGTCCGCTACTACCGGAACCTGATCGCGAGGGAGATCCCGCTACTGCTGGCCGGGCGGTACCGATGGGCGCGGCTGACCGTGCCCACGCTCGTCCTCGCCGGAGACCGCGACCCCCTGCTCCCGCACGGGCGCATGGCCAAGGCCGGGTTCGCGACCCCGGCCGCCGACCTGCGCGTGGAGCGCATCGAAGGCGTGGGCCATTTCCCCGCCACCGAGCACCCCGCCCTCGTCGCCGAACGCGCGCTCGACTTCTTCGCGCCCGCGCCGCCCGCGGCGGTCAGCCTCTGAGGAGTTCGGCGAAAGCGGCGTCCTCACGGGCCCGTGCGGCGAGAACGGCGTCGCGGTGCGCCTGGGCGATGACGCGCTTGGTGGCCAGGAGAGAGGGGAGCGGCTTCTCGGCAAGTTCACGGGCCAGGGCCAGGGTTTCCTCCAGTACCTTGTCGCGGGGGCAGGTGCGCAGGGCCAGGCCCGCTTCGACGGCGTCCTCGGCGGTCAGGGGATGCCCCCACAGCAGCACGAGGTTGGCCCGCTGCGGCCCCAGGTAGTAGGGGAGCAGGTAGCTGCTGGCCGCCTCGGGCGCCACGCCCATCGTGGTGAAGGGGGCGCTGAGCTTCGCCCCTTCGGCGATGAGGGCGAGGTCGCAGTGGGGGAGGATGGTCAGCCCCAGGCCGATGCCCGCGCCGTTGACGGCGGCGAGCAGCGGCTTGGGGAAGTCCACCAGGGCGCGCATGAGGATCTGGAAGCCCTTCCCCGTCTCGGCCGTCGTCTCGCCCGCGGCGGTGGCACGGGCGATCTCGGCCATCTCCTTCAGGTCGGTGCCGGCGGAGAAGACCCTGCCCTCTCCGGTGAGGACGACGACGGAGACGGAGTCGTCGGACGCGGCGGCGTCCAGGGCGGCGGCGGTGGCGCGGTAGAGCTCCTCGCTGAAGGCGTTGGCGGCCTCGGGACGGCGGAAGGTCAGGGTGCGGACCCTGCCCTCGTCGTGGATGCCCAGCACCATGTCAGACCTCCGCCGGTGCGGAGGCCAGGAGCCGGACCAGGGTGTCGCGGTGCTGGTCGGTGTCGCCGAACAGCAGCTGGGAGCTCTTGGCGCGGCGGAA
>JAFACJ010000536.1 GCA_023425615.1 Actinomycetes bacterium | reverse complement strand
TAGTTGCGGGAGCCCCCGGGGATGCAGGATGGGCCT
Organism: Actinomycetes bacterium; assembly: GCA_023425615.1. Classification (GTDB taxonomy): domain Bacteria; phylum Actinomycetota; class Actinomycetes; order Streptosporangiales; family Streptosporangiaceae; genus Actinocorallia. The sequence goes on along the minus strand of JAFACJ010000536.1, from coordinate 6,316 downwards.
TTGTGCTTTGGGTCGGGTGACACAGAGGAGGGCCCATGTCGACGAGCGCGGCGAGGACGGCGGGCAGGGCGGCATCGGCCGCCGGGGTGCTGGTCGCGGTCGCTGTGCTGTCGGGTGGCGCCGCCGGCGCCACCCCCCGCTGGCGGGTCACCGAGAACGTCAAGCTGACGCTCGACGGCGGGCTCGCCAACTTCGACGGTGTCACCGCGGTGTCGCCACGGCTGGCCTGGGCGGCGCTGGGACACGGCATGGGGGCGGGCGGGGTGATCCTGCTGCGCTGGGACGGCGCCCGGTGGCAGCGGCAGGAACTCCCGGCGGACGTCGCCTCCTCGACGGTCAGCGACCTCGGCGCGTCGTCCGGTACGAACCTGTGGGTGTCGGGTGAGAACGCGCAGATGACGCAGGCCTACCTGGCGCGGTGGGACGGCAAGAGCTGGATGACGAAGCTGCTCCCCGCCGGGGACTCCGTCGAGCGCCTGCTGGTCCGCGGCGCCAAGGACGTCTGGTACTTCACGCTGAAGGGGCGGGCGGGGCACTACGACGGCGCGAAGTGGCGCACCTACAACCTGGGTTTCACCGCGTTCTCCGCGATCGGGAACCGCAAGAAGGTGTGGGCCGCGGGCGGCGACATGAACTCCGGCAAACCGCGCGTCTCCATATGGGACGGCAGCAAGTGGAAGAAGACCCGGGTCCCGGGAAGCGAGGGCACCGTGTACGGGGTGGCCTGCTCGGCCGGCAGGGTCTGGGCGTCGGGGATCGTCTCGGGATCGCCGGTGCTGCTGCGCTGGAACGGCAAGCTCTGGAAGAAGGAGAAGGCGCCGGGCGTCGCGGTGAAGGAACTGGTACCCGACGGCTCGGGCGGCCTGTGGGCCTCCTCGTGGCCCGTCCACCCGTCCGCGAACTCGGGCATCTACCGGTTCAAGAAGGGGCGCTGGACGCGGTCCGCCATCAAGGGGCTCCCCGAGAGCAAGCACCCCTTGGCGGTCCAGCACCTGGTGCGCATCCCCGACACCAAGGCGTCCCTGTGGGCGGTGGGCGGCCACGATGACGGCAAGACGGACATCGACGCGCTGGTCATGAAGTACGGGAGCTGATCCGGCCCCCGCGATGTGAGGGGGCCGGAGGGGGCGTCAGGGCTTGCGGCCGATGCCGCTGAGGGTGGGCAGGTCGGGTCCCGGCGCGGTGCCGGGGTCGCGGCGCCACTCGCCGGAGGGGACGATGCCGGGCTCGACGAGGTCCAGGCCGGCGAAGAACTCCTCGATCTGGGCGCGGCTGCGCAGCCGGTAGGGGACGGCCCCGGTGTCGTCGTAGCCCTGCTGCGCCTCGTTGAGGGCGGCGCTCTCGTCGTGGCTGTCGTACAGGGCCATGAAGCTCCCGGGCGGCAGTCCGGCCAGCAGGCCCCGCACCACCGCGAGCGCCTCCTCGTCCGTCAGGTTGCCGAGGACGCCCATGAACATCAGGCCGACGGGCCGGTCGAGGTCCAGGGTCGCCCCGGCCCGCTCCAGGACGGCGGCGGTGTCGCGCATGTCGGCGTCGAGGTAGTCGGTGGCGCCCTCGGGGGTGCTGGTCAGCAGGGCGCGGGCGTGGGTGAGGATGAGGGGGTCGTTGTCGACGTAGACGATCCGCGCGCCCGGGTCGAGCCGCTGGGCGAGCTGGTGGGTGTTGTCGAAGGTGGGGAGGCCGGCCCCGACGTCGAGGAACTGGTCGACGCCCTCCTCGGCGACCAGGTGGCGCACCGCCCTGGTCAGGAAGGCGCGGCCCGCCCTGGCGATGTCCACGATGCCGGGGTATACCGCGAGATAGGCGTCTCCGGCCTCGCGGTCGATCTCGTAGTTGTCCTCGCCGCCCAGCCAGTAGTTCCAGATCCGCGCGGAGTGCGGAACGCTCTTGTCGATCACGGGTTCGGCCACCGGTGCTCCCTCACGTGGTGCTGACGCGTCTGGTACGTGAAGATCTCACCGTAAAATTGTCGTCTTTGTCGGAAATCCTCAAAATTTCAGGATATGTCGGATAGGCCGGGTGCTGACCAGACGGGGAACCAGCGGCCCAGGTCAGGCTCCAGGGGCAGATCGGACTCCAGCGCGGCCCTGACCTGGAATTCGAGGTGGTTGTCGCGCTTCTCCCCCGGGAGCGGGGCGAACGGGTAGAAGGTCCCGCGTTTGTAGAGGTAGACGAGGGCCAAGGGCCGCTGCGAGGGACCGCGGAAGGCGACCAGCGAGCACAGGAGATGGGGCCCGAAGCCGCCGTCCTGGAGCGTGGTGTTGACCGCGTGCAGATCGTTGACCAGCGTCGGGAGATCGTCGGGGGAATGGCGGGAGACGAGCCAGGTGTAGCCGTAGGAGTCCTGGACGAGATCCACCGGCGGGGTGTCGCCCGCGGCGCCCAGCAGGTCCTGGATGTCCTGCCGCAGCCGGACGGACGCGGGGCCCTCGACGGTGGCGAAGCAGACCGAACCCGACCCCGCGGGGGAGTAGCCGGTCGCGGCCTGGAGGGTCACCGCGGCGGAGGGGAGGGCGAACAGCCGGTCGAGGTCGGGCTTGGCGGGCTTGGTACGGCCGAGCAGGGCGTCGAGGAAACCCATGGTCACACTCCTCGCGGGATGTCAGGCGGGGCCGCCCAGCCGGGCGGAGATACGGGCGAGCTGCTCCAGGCGGCGCTCCAGCGACGGGTGGGTGGACAGCAGGGTGGCCGCGGAGCCGGGGTGCAGGGCGGGTGCGAAGAAGAAGGCGTTGAAGGCCTGCGCGGTGCGCAGGTCGCGGGTGGGGATGCGGGCGATGTCCCCGCTGACCTTCGTCAGGGCCGAGGCCAGCGACGACGGGCGCCCGGTGATGAGGGCGGCCGAGCGGTCGGCGGCCAGCTCCCGGTAGCGGGACAGGGCGCGGATGAGCAGGAAGCTGATGGAGTAGACCGCCGCGGACACGGCCATGACGGAGACGAGCACCAGAGCCGTGTTCTGGTCGCGTCTGCCGCCGAAGGCCTGCGAGTAGAAGGTGAAGCGCACGAGGAGCCCGGCGAGCACCCCCAGGAAAGAGGCGATCGTGATGACCGCGACGTCGCGGTGCGCCACATGGGACAGCTCGTGCGCCAGCACGCCCTCCAATTCGTCGGGTTCCAGCCGGCGCAGGAGCCCCTTCGTGACGCAGACGACGGCGTGGTCGGCGTTGCGTCCGGTGGCGAAGGCGTTGGGCAGATCGGTGTCGGAGACCGCCACCCGGGGTTTGGGCATGTCGGCCAGCGCGCACAGGCGGTCCACGACCCCGTGGAGCTGCGGCTCCTCCTGCGGCGTGACGGTACGGGCGTTCATGCCGAACAGGGCGACGCGGTCGGAGAACCAGTACTGGGCGCCCAGCAGGAGGGCGCCGATGGCCACGCCCGCGACCCAGGACTTGAGCAGCGCGAACAGCGCGGCGATGAACAGCACGTACAGCAAACCCAGCAGGAAGAGGGTGAGCAGCATGCGGGCGGTGAGCCGGCGGTCGGCCGGGAAACGGCTGTGCATCGGCTCATCCCGGCAGCAGGCCGTCGGAGGACAGGAGTTCCTTCACCTCGTCCAGGCTGGTGTCCCCGTCGGGAAGGACCAGCTCCGAAGGCGCCAGCACCTCGGAGGGCAGCGGGGACCCCATCCGCCGGACGGCGTCCAGCAGCCTCCGCAGCGCCGCGCCGAACGCCCGCTCGTCGCCGCGGTCCACCGCCTCCTGGAGTGCGGAGTCGAGCTCGTTGAGCTCATCGAGGCGGTCGTCGTCGAGGTGGTACTGACCCTCCCCGAAGATTCTGATGATCATCGCCCTCTTCCCCTCCCCGTGGGAGCCGCCCCCGTCGGACGACACACGAACACCGGCCGTCACCCACGGTAACGGGCTTAACGTCAGTTGCCTGTCATATGGCCGTATTGGGCTCGTCAGGCCGGGGTCGGCCGGTCCGGGTCGGCGAAGTTTAGTGTCTGTAACGTTATGTAGATCACGAAATGAATGTGATGTGCGTCGCATTGTGGCGGTACATGCCATGCGCGAGAGGCGGGACAGAGGCCCGAGAAATCCGCTGATTACCAGGGGGAACGCACTCGCGGGATGGGCTTCGGCATTTTCTCCACGGGGATTCGTGATCTCTTGCTCAGTGTTTGTCGATGATTGCTCCAGGGCATCGGAAATACATGGCAACGCTTCTTTGGATCATCGCAGTCATCTTCGTCATCTCCGGCCTCTACACCCTCCTCGCCCGTCGTGACCTGCTGTGGGGCCTGATCCTCATCGTGGTCGGGTTCCTCATCGGGCCGGGCGGAGTGAGCATCTTCAACGTCTAGAGGCCGACTGACCGAAGACACCGGAAAACTCTTCGAGAAACCGAAGGAAGGTACGGAGAATGAGCACCATCGAGCAGGTCGTCGACGTCGCCGTCCCGGTCCGGGTGGCCTACGACCAGTGGACCCAGTTCGAGGACTTCCCCAAATTCATGGAGGGCGTCGACACCATCGAACAGGTCACTCCGACGCGCACCCACTGGAAGACCAGCATCGCCGGAGTGCACCGGGAGTTCGACGCCGAGATCACCGAACAGCGGCCCGACGAGTGCATCGTCTGGCACACCCTCGGCGCGCCGCGGCAGGCGGGCGTCGTCACCTTCCATCCGCTCGACCCGATGAACACCCGGGTGGTGCTGCAGATGCAGTTCATCCCCGAGGGCGTCGTCGAACAGGTCGGTGACCGGCTGAACCTCGTCGAGAACCGGGTGAAGGGCGACCTCCACCGGTTCAAGGAGTTCATCGAGGAGCACGGCGGTCCCACCGGCGGCTGGCGCGGCAGCGTCGGCACCGACCCCGTCTTCTGACCCCGCGCGACCCCCGCCCCCGCCCCGTCCTCAAGGAAGGACCTCCCATGAACCTCCAGACCGAGCTTCGCAGCAGGTTCGCCCGCGGCAGCGGCCGGACGCACGGCGTCCGCGACCGACATCACCGGACCCCGCGCCTGGCGGTCTTCGGCCGGTCCCGCCGCGCCGCCACCGCCCCCACCCTCGGCACCCGGATGAAGGAGCTGGCCCGGCGCCTGCGCCGGACGTTCCGGTGACCTCGACACGGAGGCCGCGGCCACTCGAACGAGAAGGCCGCGGCCTTCGCCATGCCCGCCGTTCTCAGGGTTTTGCCAACTTTCCTCTCTAACCTCCTCGCGTCAGCAGACTCCGACGAGAGGGATCTCCATGCAGAGCCGTATCGCCATCTCGGCGGCCGTGGGGCTCGCGGCGGCCGGCGCCCTGGTCGCGGGCGCGGGAACCGCTTCCGCCACGCCGCCGCCGAAGACCTGCGACGTCACCCCCTGGACCGACGACGTCCAGGGCAGGCCCGCGGGTCTGGGCCCGCACTCCAAGGGCGGGGTCTACCTGTGGCACACGCGCGACGGCTTCCACCTGCGGGTGACGCACAAGAAGGGCGACAAGCGCGTGTACTCGGGGTCGGTCGCCGCCCCGACGCGGATCCTCGCGGTCGCCCGCATCCGCAAGGAGAAGCGCGACAGGGTATGGCTGTCGGCCGACCGCAAGACCCTGTACTTCAAGTTCACCAACCACGGCGGGATCGACGGGGTGAACTTCCGGACGGCCTGCGCGACCAGCCTGACCGTCACCGCCGTGAAGGCGGGCGTCAAGCTCCTGCCGCCGGAGCGGATCTACCTCGGCGCCGGCCGCGCCCACCCGCCCGCCGTCCCCTTCACGGTGCACCGCAAGCCCTGAGACCGCCCACAGAACGACGCCCGCCTGACGGCGTGCTGCCTGTGGCTGGAGCGCGCTGACGCGCTTGACGGTCCACAGGCGGCGCCCGTCTGGCGGTGTGCTGCCCGTGGCTGGAGCGTGCTGTCGCGCTCGACGATCCACAGGGCGGGGTGAGCCGCGCCGCCGGTCCCTTACGTTGTGATCGGACGCAAGGAGGGCGCGGATGAGCCGGCACCGGATACTCGCGGTGGACGACGACCCGGCGATTCTGCGCGCGCTGCGGCGCGGCCTCTCCCTGGAGGGCTTCGCGGTGGAGACCGCGGCCGACGGGCAGGCCGCCCTGGCGGGCGCCGCGGGGGCGGACGCGATCGTGCTGGACGTGTCCATGGCCGACCCGTCCGGCATCGAGGTGTGCCGCACCCTGCGCGCCCAGGGCTCGGACGTGCCGGTGCTCATGCTCTCGGCGCTGGATGAGGTAGCCGACCGGGTGGCCGGGCTGGCGGCGGGCGCCGACGACTACATGGCCAAGCCGTTCGACCTCACCGAACTCGTCCTGCGGCTGCGCGCGCTGCTGCGCCGGGCCGGCGCGGCGCCGGGCGAGTCGGTGCGGGCGGGCTCG
>JAFACJ010000517.1 GCA_023425615.1 Actinomycetes bacterium | reverse complement strand
TGCTGGTGGTGCGCAAGAACACACGCTGGAAGGCGCCGCTGCCCCCCGACGAGCGGGAGGGCGGGCGGGTGCCGGGCTGGCCCAACGTGCCCGCCGCCCTGGCCGCGGCGGTGGCGCTGGAGGAGTTCTCCGCCGAGTTCGCCGCCGACGCCCCGCGGCTGCGGGAACTGGTCGGGCGGATCCGCTCCCGGCTGCCGGAACTGGTGGACGACGTGGAGATCGTGGGCGACCCCGAGGGACGGCTTCCCCACCTGGTGACGTTTTCCTTCCTCTATGTGGAAGGAGAGGCCATCATCACCGAACTGGACCGGCTGGGTTTCGAGGTTTCGTCGGGCAGTTCCTGCACTGCCGATACGCTTCAGCCAAGCCATGTGCTGGAGGCCATGGGAGTGATTACCCATGGCAATGTCCGGGTATCGCTGCCCCGTGAAGCGAACACCGCGGACGTCGACCGGTTGCTCACCGTCCTGCCCGACGCGGTGACCCGGTTGCGCAAGAGCGCGGGTGTGATCTGATGCCCGCACCGCCGAGAAGGGAAGCGTGACCCATGGGCTTGCGCCGCCGCCTTACCGCCCGCAAGCAGCCGCAGGCGCCGGTCGCGCCCGCGCCGCCGCCCGTCCCGGCCGGCCCCCCCGCCGCCCTGGTACTGGACGCGCTGGGCCGCAAGTGCCCCATCCCGATCATCATGCTGGCCGAGCGCATCCGCGAGGTGCAGCTCGGCCAGATCATCGCGGTGCAGGCGGACGACGTGGCCGCCCGCACCGACATCCCCGCCTGGTGCCGGATGAAGTCACAGACCTTCGTCCGCGAGGAGCCCCTCCCCCAGGGCGGCTGGGCCTTCCACGTCCGCCGGGATTACTGAGTGGGCTCTGCCGCGGCACGATCAGCGGCGCACTCGCGCCGGATCATGTCCACTCGGCCGACGGCTCTCCACAGCACCCCGTGGAAGTACCTTCCGCAGCACCCCGTGGAGAGGGCGACCGTCCGATCGGCGCGCCACCGTCTGGACTGAGGATCTTGATCGCCCCCAGGCGATCAAGATCTGAGGGAAGACGGTGGACCAAAGCGCCGATCGCGTCACGCCGAAGGCGGGACCATCAAACACGCGGGACCATCAAACACGCGGGACCATGAACGCAGCGATCTCTTCGGCGGCCTCCGGGCCGTAGGCGCCGTTCATGCGGGCCAGCAGGTCGTCGCGGAGCAGGGTGTACTCCTGGCCGCCCGCGGTCTCCAGGGCGTGTGCGGCGATCAGGTTGCCGAGCTGGGCGGCGCGCTCCAGGTTCAGGCCCCAGGCGACGGCGGCGAGGAAGCCGGCGCGGAAGGCGTCGCCGACCCCGGTCGGCTCGACCTTGCGGACCTCGGGCGCGGCGGGGACGTGCAGGCCCGGCTCGCCCTTGCGGTCGATGACGACGCCCTTGGCGCCCAGGGTGGTGACCCGGATGCCGACCTGGTCCAGGATCTCGGCGTCCGACCAGCCGGACTTCTGCTCGCAGAGCGCCTTCTCGTACTCGTTGGTGAACAGGTACGCGGCGCCGCCGATGAGGTGGCGCACCTCGGCGCCGTCCATGCGGGCGAGCTGCTGTGAGGGGTCGGCGACGAACGGGATGCCGCGGGTGCGGCACTCGTCGGTGTGCCGGACCATCGCCTCGGGGTCGTTGGGGCTGATCACCACCAGGTCGAGCGCGCCGAGGGGTGCCAGTTCGATGTTGCGCGCCTCGCTCATCGCGCCGGCGTAGAACGACGCCATCTGGTTGTGGTCGGCGTCGGTGGTGCACATGAACCGGGCGGTGTGCCGCAGCTCGGAGATGTGCACGCCGGTGCAGTCCACGCCGTGGCGCTCCAGCCAGGCCCGGTAGTCGGCGAAGTCCGCGCCGACCGCGCCGACCAGCAGCGGGCGCAGACCCAGGCTGCCCAGGCCGAAGGAGATGTTGGCGGCGATGCCGCCGCGCCGGATCTCCAGCTCGTCCACCAGGAAGGAGAGGGAGACCTGCTGGAGCTGGTCGGGCAGCAGCTGATCGGAGAACCTGCCGGGGAAGGTCATCAGATGGTCGGTCGCGATGGAGCCTGTCACGGCGATGCGCACGGCGGTGGCTCTCCTTAGCTGGAACGGAAAAAGGGCCTGATCAGATTACTCTGCCAGGCCCTTCGGGGGCTGAGAAGCCCTCAGGAGAAGCTGTCACCACAGGCGCAGGAGCCGGTGGCGTTGGGGTTGTCGATGGTGAAGCCCTGCTTCTCGATGGTGTCGACGAAGTCGACGGTCGCACCGCCGAGGTAGGGGGCGCTCATCCGGTCGGTGACGACGGTGACCCCGTCGAAGTCGTGGGTGATGTCGCCGTCGAGCTGCCGCTCGTCGAAGAAAAGCTGGTAGATCAGCCCGGAGCAGCCACCGGGCTGCACGGCCACGCGCAGCGCCAGATCGTCACGGCCTTCCTGCTCGAGCAGGGCCTTGACCTTCTGCGCGGCGGCGTCGGTGAGGATGATCCCCTGCTGAGTGCTGGTCTCCGTCATATTTCTGTACTCCCAGTAGCGGGGCCGAGGAATTGCTAGCAGTCACAACGTACCTGCGTCCTTGGTTCTTCCCCGGCCGACGGGGTTTTTCCCATGGTGCCACAGGAGGAGTCGGTGCAGCCGACCCGGCGACGCACGGTCTGTCCGTTATGTGGTTTCATGGGAATCGTCACTCCGACGATAAGTCGGGGGACACCTCAGTTCCGACATTCCCCGTTCGCGGGAAGGAGCCCCCGTGACGACAACGACCGACCTTCCGCTGCTGCTCCTCGGGCAGGGCGCGGACCCCCACAGCGAACGGGGCGTGCAGTGCCCCGGCGAGCTGCCGCCCGCCTCCGACCCCCGGCTCGTGGCACGGGCCGCCGCCGCCAAGGCCGCCCTGGGCGACCGGGTCTTCGTGCTGGGCCACCACTACCAGCGCGACGAGGTGATCCAGTTCGCCGACGTCACCGGCGACTCCTTCAAACTGGCACGCGACGCCGCCGCCCGGCCCCAGGCCCCCTACATCGTCTTCTGCGGCGTCCACTTCATGGCCGAGTCCGCCGACATCCTCACCACCGCCGACCAGCGGGTCATCCTGCCCGACCTGGCCGCCGGGTGCTCCATGGCCGACATGGCCACCTTCGACCAGGTCGAGGAGTGCTGGGACGCGCTGGAGGACCTGGGCATCGCCGACCGCGTCGTCCCCGTCACCTACATGAACTCCTCCGCCGACATCAAGGCGTTCGTGGGCCGTCGCGGCGGCGTCGTCTGCACCTCCTCCAACGCCAGGCGGGCGCTGGAATGGGCCTTCGACCAGGGCGAGCAGGTCCTCTTCCTGCCCGACCAGCACCTGGGCCGCAACACCGCGGTGCTGGAGATGGGCATGTCCCTGGACGACTGCGTCGTCTACAACCCGCACCGCCCGAACGGCGGGCTGACCGACGAGCAGCTCCGCTCCGCCAAGATGATCCTGTGGAAGGGCCACTGCTCGGTGCACGGCCGCTTCTCCCGGGCGTCGGTCGACGAGGTCCGCGAACGCGTCCCCGGCGTCAACGTGCTGGTCCACCCCGAATGCCGCCATGAGGTGGTCACCGCCGCCGACCACATCGGCTCCACCGAATACATCATCAAGACCCTCGACGCCGCCGAACCCGGCAGCTCCTGGGCCGTGGGCACCGAACTCAACCTCGTCAAGCGCCTGGCCGCCGCCCACCCCGACAAGAACGTCATGTTCCTCGACAAGACGGTCTGCTTCTGCTCCACCATGAACCGCATCGACCTGCCCCACCTGGTCTGGGCACTGGAATCCCTCGCCAGAGGCGAAGTCCCCAACCAGATCACGGTCGACGAGGAGACGGCCCGCTACGCCAAGGCGGCTCTGGACCAAATGCTAGCTTTGCCATAGACATGGTCCCGCCTCCGGCGTGACGGCGATCGGCGCTCACCCTCTCCACGGCGTGCTGTGGAAAGCACCTTCACGGCCTTCCGTGGAAGGCCCTGCCCGCCGATCGCCGCCGCGACGAAGGAGCGGCAAACTAATCCGGGATCAAGCCCGCGTCGCCCAGCATGGCGCGGACTTCCTCTATGTGGGCGTCGGCCGGGGGCAGGACCAGGTCCGACGGTTCCAGGCTGTCGGCGGGCAGTTCGGTGCCGCGGTCGCGGACGCTGTCGAGGAGGGCGGCCAGTGCCCTGCGGAACTCCGGTTCGTCGTCGGCCTCGATCGCCGACTCCAGGGCGGAGTCCAGGACGTTCAGGGCTGCCAGCTCGGAGGTGTCGAGTTCGAGCTGGCCCTCCCCCATGATCCTGACGATCATGTCAGCCTCCCTGCGGCCACTGCTTCTGCTGCTGCGGCTGCTGCGGCGCGGACTGGTCCTCGGGAGCGCCGGCGTCGAGCTGCCTGGGCGCGGCCGAGCCCTGGCCCAGCTCGGCCTTGAGCCGCTCCAGCTCCAGGTCCACCCCGGTGGTGGCGTTCATCCGGTCGAGTTCGGCCTGGATGTCATCGCGCGGGCCGGAGAAGTCGGCGAGGGCGCCGGACTCCAGCAGCTCGTCGATCGCCCCTGCCCTGGCCTGCAGCTGGGCAGTCTTGTCCTCGGCCCGCTGGATCGCCAGGCCCACATCGCCCATCTCCTCGGAGATGCCGGTGAAAGCCTCGTTGATCCTGGTCTGGGCCTCGGCCGCGGTGTACGTCGCCTTGATCGTCTCCTTGCGGGTGCGGAAGGCGTCGACCTTGGCCTGCAACCGCTGCGCGGCGAGGGTGAGCTTCTCCTCCTCGCCCTGCAACTGCTGGTACTGCGCCCGCAGGTCGGTCAACTGGGCGTCGAGGCCGGCGCGGCGCTCCAGCGCGGACCTGGCCAGGTCCTCCCTGCCCACCTGCAGGGCCTGCCGCCCCTGATCGGTGAGCTTGTTGTGCTCCTTCTCCAAACGGGTGATCTGCAGTTCGAGCCGCTTGCGGGAGGTCGCCACGTCGGCCACTCCCCTGCGCACCTTCTGCAGCATCTCCAACTGGCGCTGGTAGGAGTAGTCCAGGGTCTCCCGCGGGTCCTCGAGACGGTCCAGCGCGGTGTTGGCCTTGGACTTGAAGATCATTGACATTCGCTTCATCACGCTCATCGCGCGCGGACGTCCCTTCGGTTAGGGGTCGTACGACCTCATCGCTGAACCCGGGCCGGCCGTATCACAGGCCACTTATCACCCTACGTTGTTGACGCGCGGACCGGCCATGAGGTTCCTCGCCGGTATCGGCATCAAATATCCTGCTTCTCGTGTTCCGACGTGGCAGCCAATCATCCGACGCCTCCGCTCCCGACGAGGCGGCCGAGACGCATTCGCCCAAGTCCGGCGGCAAAGGCCGTCCCACTCCCAAGCGCAGCGAGGCCGAGAAGACCCGCCGCAATCAGTTGGTGACCGCCCCGCGGGACCGCAAAGAGGCGTACCGCCAGGTCCGAGCCCGTCAGGCCCAGCAGCGCGAGAAGACACGCGAGGGGATGGCCAGGGGCGACCAGAAGTACCTCCCCAAGCGCGACCAGGGCCCGGTGCGCCAGCTCGCCCGCGACTATGTGGACTCCCGGCGCACCGTCGGCTCCTATCTGATGCTGATCATGCTGGTGATCGTGCTGGCCAGCTTCGTGCAGACCCCGCTGACCCAGCTGCTGTTCATGCTGCTCCCGCCGGTGCTGCTGTTCGTCGTGCTGACCGAGAGCCTGCTGATCTCCCAGAAGGTCAAGCGCCTCGCCGCCGAGCGCTTCCCGGACGAGGACCGCAAGGGCGTCGGCCTGTACGCCTCCACCCGCTCCCTGCAGATGCGCCGCCTGCGCATCCCCTCGCCCCGCTTCCAGCCGGGGGACAAGCACAAGATCTAGGCGTCCTAGGATCGGGATCATGGAATTCCGTTACCTGGGCCGCAGCGGTCTGAAGATCTCCGAAATCTCCTACGGCAACTGGATCACCCATGGGTCCCAGGTCGAGGAGGACACCGCCGTCTCCTGCGTGCACGCCGCGCTCGACGAGGGGATCAGCACCTTCGACACCGCCGACGTCTACGCCGGAACCCGGGCCGAGACGGTGCTGGGCCGGGCGCTGAAGGGGCAGCGCCGGGAGTCGCTGGAGATCTTCACCAAGGTCTACTGGCCGACCGGGACCGGCCCCAACGACCGTGGGCTGTCGCGCAAGCACATCATGGAGTCGATCAACGGCTCGCTGCGCCGCCTGGGCACCGACTACGTCGACCTCTACCAGGCGCACCGCTTCGACCACGAGACCCCGCTGGAGGAGACCATGCGGGCGTTCGAGGACGTCGTGCGCCAGGGCAAGGCGCTGTACATCGGGGTCTCGGAGTGGCGGGCCGAGGAGATCGCCGCCGCGCTGAAGATCGCCGAGGAGCGCGGATTCGACCGGATCATCTCCAACCAGCCGCAGTACTCGATGCTCTACCGGGTCATCGAGGAGGAGGTCGTGCCCCTGTGCGAGCACGAGGGGATCGGCCAGATCGTCTGGTCGCCGGTCGCCCAGGGCGTGCTGACCGGCAAGTACCTGCCGGGGCAGGCGCCGCCGGCCGGCTCGCGCGCCACCGACGACAAGAGCGGCGCCGACTTCGTGAAGGTGTGGATGGGCGATGAGATCCTCGCCCGGGTGCAGCGCCTGGAGCCGATCGCCCGCGAGGCGGGGCTGACCATGGCGCAGCTCGCGGTGGCGTGGGTGCTGCAGAACCCGAACGTCTCCTCGGCGATCATCGGCGCGTCGCGCCCCGAGCAGATCCGCGACAACGTGAAGGCGGCCGGGGTGCGGCTCGACCCCCAGCTCCTGACCTGGATCGACGAGGTGCTGGGCGACGCCGTCGTGCGCGACCCCGCCGAGACCAGGTCACCGCGCACCCGCCCGTAGCCGGCCGGGCCGGGCGACCGCGGCGAAGCGAGGACCGGCCCGGGGCCCGGATCGACGAGACCGTGCCGCGGAGCCGCGGGTCAGTCGAGGCTGAGGGCCAGGGGGCCGTAGACGACGCGGTCGTCGTCCAGCAGGTGGACCTGGGCGACGCCGGCGTCCGCCAGCAGGCGCCAGTTCTCGCCCAGCCAGCTCTCGGCGTCGGACTGGGTGGGCTGGTACTCGGGCTGGTCGAAGGGCGCGGGAAGCACGCTCTCCGGGATCACCGTCCCGTCCGCCTTCTCGTACCGCCAGGTCCACGCCATGTCAGCCAGACTCCCCTCGACCCGTGCACCGTACCGCTCCGGGGATGTGTCCCGCTGCGATCATGCCATGCCCGGCGCGCTCCGTGCCGGATACGGGGCGTGTTTTCCGCCCGATAGGGTGCCGTCCGGCATGCGAATCGTGATCGAGGGGGACGCCTCCCCCGCCGGCTGGCCGGTCCCCGGCTGCTCCTGCGCCTCCTGCGCGCCGCTGCGCGCCCGCGGCGAGCGGCGCGCTCCACTGCGGGTCCTGGTGGACGGGCTACCGCTGGAGTCCCTGGAGTCCGTCCGGGTTCCCGGGGGCCTGGACGTGCGCGGCAGTTCGGGCGGGCGGCTGCTGTACGGCGAGTACGGGGCCTGTCCGCAACCGGTCCCGGGCGCCGTCTACGACGCCGTCCTCCTGGATCTGCTGCACGATCCGGGGCAGCTCGCCGAGTTGCGGCGGCGGGGGGCGGTGACCGGGCGCACCGAGGTGCACGCCGTCCATGTCGACCATCGGGTGCGGGACACGGCCGAGCTGGAGCGGCTGCTGGGGTTCTGGCGCGCGTCCGCGGACGGGCCGCACCGGACGCTGCTGCTGGG
>JAFACJ010000502.1 GCA_023425615.1 Actinomycetes bacterium | reverse complement strand
GGCCACGGCTCCTGGCAGACCACGCTGCTGCTGCTCGCCCTGGAGAAGGCCGGTCTGACCTGGAAGGACATCGTGCCCGTCGACGTCTACGACGACGCCGCGCAGCGGTTCCTGGCCGGGGAGGTCGACGCCTGGGTCGGCTCCTACCCCTACCTGACCGAGGTGGAGGCGCGGACGGAGGTCCGCACCCTGATCGAGACCGACGGGCTGTTCAGCCACCGCTCGCTGTGGTTCACCCGCCGCGACTTCGCCGAGCGGCACCCGAGGGAGCTCGCGGCGATCGTCTCCGCCCTCCAGGAGGCCGACGCCTGGACGGCCGAGCACCCGCGCGAGGCGGCGGCCTACTTCGCCGCCGCCGACGGCCGCGACCTGGACGCCTGGGAGCACGCCCTGCGCACCCGGCCCTGGGGCCTGCTGCCGGTCTCCGCGGAGTTCGTGGCCGAGCAGCAGCACGCCGCCGACCTCTTCCACGCCAGCGGGCTGATCGACAGGCCGGTGCGGGTGGCGGACGCGGTCGTGCCGGCGATCGGCGAGCTGGTCGAGCGCACCCGCCGTTGAGCAGCGGCCTCCGCCCGCCTCAGAGCGCGGGCGGAGGCGCCCCTCCCGGGTGCGCAGCCGGTCCCGCGCGTCAGTCGCGGCGCGCGATGATGCGGTAGGCGTTGCCGCGGCGGGGGAGCAGGCGGCGGACGGTGCTGTCGAGGACGAAGGCGAGCGGCAGGACGGGGACGGCCAGGAGCATCGCGAGGGCGAAGCGCACATGGCCCGTGAAGGAGGGCGGCTTCGGCGCCCACGGCCGGGTCGGGCGGGGGCCGAAGGCGTTGAGGACGACGGCGGAGGCGAAGACGAAGTCCATGCCGAGGTCGGCTTTGTCCCGTTCCACCGCCACGACGGTGAAGCCGCTCTCCGTCAGCGCCTTCTCCAGGTTGGCGGCGGGGAACATGTGCAGGTGCTGGGGCTGCATCCACTGGAACCAGCGGCGGCCGAAGAGCCTGGCGAAGATCGACTCGGGGTCGGGCACCTCGATCTGCAGATGCCCGCCGGGCCCCAGGACCCGCGCGGCGGCGCGGATCTCGGCGGCCGGGTCGAGGGTGTGCTCCAGATAGTGGTGCATGCTCACCACGTCGTAGCGGCCGGCCAGCTCCCCCGCCAGTTCGGTGAAGGCGCCCTGGTGCGCCTCGTCGATCCAGCCGCGCTCCAGGCCCAGCAGGACGCCGGCCCCGCGGTCCAGGCCGCTGAACCTCGTCCGCGGCCAGAAGCGCCTGGCGGTGCGGCAGAAGTGCCCGAATCCGGTGCCCACGTCCAGCCAGGAGCCCGGCTCGGCGTGGGCGAGCAGGGTCTGGGCGCGGCGGCGGTAGTCGCGCACGACGAGCCCGAACCCGAACTCCGTGGACTTGGCGCCGAGGCCGTCATAGGTGTCGCGGTAGTAGAAGTCCAGGCCCTCCGGGCTCAGCCGGGGATTCTGGAAGACATGCCCGCAGGAGCGGCACTTGTCGAGGATGAAGACACCCGGTTTGTGCTGCACGATGTCCGGCGAGCGCAGGTGCTCCTCGATCTCGGCCGACCCGCACCAGACGCACTTCTCGCGCCGGGGTTCGAAGAACCGGTCGACGCCGCGGGAGAGCTCGTCGAGGTAATACCGCCTGGCCGCGGCCTTGGGATCCATGGCCAGGAAATATATCCATTTCCCGCCGCCCGGTCTATTTACAAAATTCCGGAAAACGTCAATATGAAGAACAACTTCGGCGCCGCATTTTTGAGTGCGAGTTACATATATGTTGCGGCGTTCGGCTCACAGATGGTGCCGCAGCGGCAGCGCCGCGGGAAAGGGCTCGAGGAAGGTCTGATCGGTCAGATAGGACGCCTCCTCGGCCCGCGCGTCGTGCCGCAGCAGCGCGATCGGCACGCTCAGCGGGCTGCGCCCGACCCGGAAGTCCTCGATCGAGTCGGCGAGATCGCGTCTGCGCGCCCGGCTCAGCCTGGCGCCCAGCGGGCCCAGCACATGCTGCAGCGCGTTGACCTGGCGGCCGCGGGCCGGCCGTACCGCCAGCGCGAGCTGGAAACCGCGCAGGTAGTCGCGGGCGAGCTCCTCGCGGGGGGCGGTGCCCGCGCGGGCGACGATCCTGCCGAGCTCGCGGTAGAGCACCGGGTCGTGCGCCAGGATCTGGAGCTTGTGCCTGCTGTGGAAGGCGACCAGGTCGCGGGGCCGCCACGGGCCCGACAGGAACTCGCGCAGCCTGGCGTGCGCGAACACCCGCTCCACGAAGTGCTCGCGCAGCAGCGGGTCGTTCAGCCGCCCGTCCTCCTCCACGGGCAGGCGCGGGTAGGCGGCGACCAGCGCGGCGGTGAAGGCGCCGCGGCCGCGCCGGTCGACGGGCTGCCCGTCGGAGCGCTCTTCGGGCAGCCCGGAGCTGTACCGGGGAACGCCGAACAGGCCGCACGAGGGGGAGCGCGACTTGACCACGAAGCCGTCGAGCCCGGCGAGGCGGGGCAGGACGCGGTCGGCCAGCTCCACGACGGCCGCCGAGTGGTCGGCGGGCCCGTCGCGGTCCACCAGCCGCCCGTCGCTCAGCAGCCGGACGGGCCGGCGCGGCACGCCCAGGCCGAGTTCGACCTCGGGGCACAGGGGCGTCCAGTCCACGAGCCCGTCGAGCTCGGCGGTCAGAAAGCGGCAGCGGCTGTGCCCGCCGTTGTAGCGCACCTCCTCGCCGAGCAGGCAGGCGGAGACGCCGATCCGCGGCCGGACGGCCCGCTCCCGTGCCGCGGGTTCCCTCGCTTCGCCCATGTCCCCTACGCCTTTCGGAAGTCCTTATACAGGACCATGCGTAGCCGCCGAAGGACGCTGTGTGCAAATCGGGGTGGCAAAAAACTAATAAATTCTGTGCGATGTCATAAAGGTCTTATCCATTGCTGAACATCGCGTTGAATCGGGAATTTCGGGGAGCGGTCAGGGATAGCGGACGCCGGTGAGCCCCTCGGACACCTCCCACAGCCGGCGGGCGGTCTCGGGGTCGGTGGCCGAGCGGACGGGGCGGACCGCCTTGGGATGGCGCCCCCGTGACTCCTGGAAGCCGTCGGGGCCGTAGAAGCCGCCGGACTCGGCGTCGGGCGCGGTCGCCGCGTACAGCTGGGGCACCGCGCCGTGCGCGGCGGACTGGGCCAGCAGCAGGTTGCCGGGCTTGGCCATCAGCTTCAGCAGCCCGGTGGGGCCCGAGGACTGCAGGTTGGTCGCCGCGTAACCGGGGTGGGCCAGGAGGCTGCGGACCGGGCTGCCCGCCGCGCGCAGCCGCCGGTCCAGCTCCAGGGCGAACAGGACGTTGGCGAACTTGGACTGGGCGTAGTGCCCGGTGGGGGAGTACGACCTGTCGGCGGCCAGGTCGTCGAAGGCGATGGAGCCCCTGCGGTGCAGGGCGGAGGTGACGGTGACGACACGGTCGGACAGGCGGTCCAGCAGCAGGCCGGTGAGGGCGAAGTGCCCCAGGTGGTTGGTGCCGAACTGGAGCTCGAAGCCCTGCCGGGTGCGGCGCAGGGGCGGCATCATGATCCCGGCGTTGTTGACCAGGACGTCCGCCTTCTCGACGGTGCCGGCGAACTCCCGCACCGAGTCGAGGTCGGCCAGATCGAGACGGCGCACGTCCAGCTCCCCGCCGGTGACGCCCTCCCGTGCCGCGTTCCCCTTGGCCGGGTCGCGGACGGCCATGATGACGTGCGCGCCGCGGGCGGCGAGGGCCCTGGTCGTCTCCAGGCCGAGGCCGCTGTTGGCGCCGGTGACCACGAAGGTGCGGCCGGTCTGATCAGGGATGTCGTTGGTGGTCCACTTCGTCATGCTTTTTCCCGTCTCAACGGTCGGTCTCCCGGCGGGAGTGCGCCCACGGATGGGCGAGGACGTGGTAGGTCGGCATCACGGTGTTGAGCTCGTAGATCGCGTCCATCATCGCCTTGACGCGCGGCGGCGTCTCCCGTAGCTCGGCGTCCGCGACGTCGTCCTCGGACGTGTGGTACAGCAGGTGGGTGTAGCCGTCGTCGGGGTGGAAGGCGAGGGTGGAGCCGAGCATGTCCGGGCGGTGCAGGAACATCTCCTTCTCCATGCTGCGCAGCAGCGTGCGCATGAGCACGCGGTCGCGCACCCGGCCCTGGACGATCTGGACGAGCCCCGCCTTGTCGATGGCGGTCGGGTCGGGGGCGAAGACCTCGACCTCGCGGCAGTTGGTGAAGGTGGCCGCGCCGGTGAGGTTCTGGGTGATCTGCGCCCACCAGCGCCGCCGCCCGGGGCGTCCGGCCTCCACCCACATCTTCTGCTCGGACTCGAAGCGCTCGGCGGTGAAGAAGACGCCCTCCTCCGTCACCCCTCCGGTGCAGCCCAGCCAGCCGACCGAGGTCGAGCCCAGTTTGTCGGCCCACCAGTAGCTCGCCGCGCGCAGGGCGTCGGCGTCCCCTGCCGGTGCCTGGATGATCTGAAGGAACATCTCCGTCTCCTTGCTGAGCGAGTACTCCTACCGTACCGAGAAGACGGAAAGATGATCTCTCTCAGCGAAGAGGAGGCTTCGCCGGATTCGCGGGATCTGCCGGATTCGCCGGGGATCGCCGGTCGGCGGTCCGGTCCAGGCCGCAGCGGCGCTGGAACACCACGGCCGCGGCCATGAGCAGGGCGGGCACCACGGTGAAGCCCAGGAGCAGGGCCAGCAGCGCGGAGCCGGACTGCGCCACGTGCCCGCCCTCGGTGGTGGCGACGAAGCCCCCGGCCGCCAGGACGGCGGAGTAGACGTAGGGGCCGATCGCGGTGCCCGTCGCCTCGGCCGCCGTCCACACCCCGGTGTAGGCGCCGGCGCGGGCCGTGCCCCGCGCCTCGGCGGCGGCGACCGCGTCGGGGACCATCGAGAAGGCCAGGAGCTGCAACCCGGCGAAGGCGACGCCGAGGACCGTGATCACCGCGACGGTCGGCGCGGGTCCGAGCCATTCTCCGGCGAGCAGCGCCGCCGACCCGGCGAGGAAGACGCACTGGGACAGC
>JAFACJ010000154.1 GCA_023425615.1 Actinomycetes bacterium | reverse complement strand
CGCGCGCATAGCACCTGCGCTTCACCGTCCGGTCCCGGTCCGGGTTGGACGATGTCACCTCGACGACCATCGCCACTCCGTCCGGAGGCGTCCACGACTCACCGCTGGTGAAGAGACGCAGCTCACGGGGGGCGAACACGCCGTCGGGGATGGCACGGTTCTTCGGGCACCGACCGTCCCGCGGGAGGAGAAGTCCTTTGTTGCCCGAATAGGCCATGGGTACGGAAGACCCTCGCACCACCTGGAACACGATCTCCGAAAGTGTGTGCTCGTGATAACCGTTCGGCGGCGGCGACACGGTGATCTCCCCTTCCAGGAGTTCCGCGCGGAAACCCGCCGGTGTCTCCAGAGCCAGAAAGTACTGCAGCAGCTCTTCGTTCGCGTCGAACGGCTGTTCCGCAAGTTCAGCGGTCATGTCACACCCCTCCCGTCACCTGTCCAGCATAAGGACTCGCGTCCTCAATGGGCAGAGCGACGAGTGTCTAAGGACGAGCGGATATTACTCCGAGCCACTGATCGATTACCTGGAAAACGGAAAATCTCCTTGACCTGTCAGGTGAAGAGCGCCGGGGTGCCGTCGCCGGGATGGGCTGGAAGAGGGTGGATTCGCGTGGGAATCTGGGGGCATGGGCTTCTCCCCGGAAGGGACGTTGGCCGCGGGGCGCTACCGGCTGATCGAGGAGATCGGGCGAGGGGCCTCCGGGGTGGTCTGGCGGGCCTTCGACACTCGTGAGAACGCGGTCGTGGCGGTGCGGCGGCTGGCGGACGACGGTGATGTCGGGCTTCTGTACCGGAGGGTGTGGCGGGAGACGCAGATCGTGGGGCGGCTTCTCGCGTATCCGGATGTCGTGATTCCGTCGGACGTGGTCGAGGAGGAAGGGCACGTCTGGGTCGTCATGGAGTACGTGCCGGGGCCTTCGCTGGAGCGGGTCCTGGATGGGGGGCCGCTGGCGCCCCGGTCGGCGGCGGGGCTGGCGCAGCACCTCCTGGCCCTTCTGCGCGTCGTGCATGAGGCGGGCATCGTGCACCGGAACATCAGGCCGACGAACATCGTCCTCGGGGCGAGGACGAGGCTGATGGACATCGGGGTCGGTGCGACAGGGGAGATCCCGCATGATCCCCGCTATGTGGCGCCTGAACGCTTCGAAGGCGAACGGCTCAGCACCGCGTCCGACGTGTGGGAGCTTGGCGCGACGCTCTACACCGCGGTCCGAGGGCACGCCCCTTACGACCGTCCGAGCTTGGCCGAGACGCTGACCGCCGCCCTCACCGAACCCGTACCAGCGGCGGACGGGCCGCTGGCGCCGCTGCTGGCGAGGATGCTGGAGCGCCGCCCCGGCGACCGGCCGACCGCCGGGCGGGCGCTGGCGGAGCTCCAGGGGCTCCGGTTCTGACGGTCAGCCGGTCTTCTTGGCCTTGATGGTCTTCATCACCGTGGGCCAGGCCGTCTTCAGTTCGCGCTTCCAGTACGGCCAGGCGTGAGTGCCCCCGGTATAGATGTGGGCCTTGTAGGGGATCTTCAGGGTGTTGAGGCGCTTCCTGAAGTCGTTGTTCGTCATGCCGACGATGTACTCGGAGAAGTACGCGATGTCGGTGGGGATGGGGGCGCCGGTGCCGGAGGTGAAGTAGAGCTTGGTGCCGCGGAGGTTCTCGGCCAGGGAGAAGGGGTCATGGGCCAGCCAGTTGGCGCGGTCCTTCTCCGGGTCTCCGTAGATGGCGTTGATGTCGCCGTTGCCGCTTCCGGCGTTCACCTCCTTCAGCGCCTCGGGGACGCCCGGGGACAGGAGGGACAGGACTCCGCTGAGGGACGCCGCGTACTTGAAGCGCCCCTTGTAGCGGGCGGCGTACGTCATGGCGCCCTGGCCTCCGGAGGAGTTGCCGAGCACGGCGCGGCGCGAACCGGTGTGGAAGTTGCGGTTCATGAGCTGGAAGACCTCCGTCATGTGGAAGGTCTCCCACTCGGGGATGCCGTAGTTCCCGTAGTTGTACCAGTTGGTGTACGAGCCGTTGGCGCCCTCGGGCATGACGATGATGACGTTCCACTTGGCGGCGATCTGCGCGATGTTCGAGTCACGCGTCCAGGACTGGTACCCGGCGCGGCCTCCGTGCAGGAGGTAGACGACGGGCCAGGTCTTCTTCGTGTTCTTCTTCCAGCCCTTGGGCAGCAGTAGGCGGACCTTCTGGGTCGTGCCGAGCCCCACGGACTTCACGGAGATGTCGAGTCGGCGCTTGTTCTTCGTCAGCCACTTGTAGGAGACGATCGAACTGCCGTTGTCCGCCTTCTTGAAGGCGGCCGCCTGGGCGGCGGGGGCGGGGGCGAGGGTGAGTGCCAGGGTCGCCGAGAGAGCGGCGGAGAGCAGGAGGCGGGAGCTGCGCATGATCTGTCAGTACTGCTTCGCGCCGATCGTCTTCATGATCTTCGGCCAGACGAACTTGGTCTCCCTGCGCCACGCCGGCCAGTTGTGGCGGCCCTTGGCGTACAGGTGCGCGGTGTAGGGGATCTTCAGGCCGTCGAGCTTCCGCTTGAAGTACTGGTTGGTGTAACCGGTCCACTTCTCGGAGATCAGGCCGATGTCCCACGGGTCCACCTGCGGGTCGCCCTCTCCCGCCACGCCGTCCAGGCCGGAGGAGAAGAAGACCTTGGTGCCCTTCAGGCCCGCCGCCACGTCATAGGGGTTGTGCAGCTTCCAGTTCTCCGCGTCGACCGGGTAGCGGCCCCAGATGGCGTCGGGGTCCTGGCCGTTCCCGGAGTTGATCTCGCGGAGGAACTGCGGGATGAACGGGGCGCGCAGATGCAGCAGGCCGCTCAGCGATGCCGCGTACTTGAACCGGCCGGGGTAGCGGCCGGCGTAGCCCATCGCGCCCATGCCGCCGGAGGAGTTGCCCATCACGGCACGTGACTTGTTCGTCCGGAAGTTGCGGTCCATGAGCTGGTAGACCTCCGTCATGTGGAAGGTCTCCCATTTGGGCGAGCCGTACTTCCCGTAGTTGTACCAGTTGGTGTACGAGCCGTTGGCGCCCTCGGGCATCGCCACGATGACGTCGTACTTGGCGGCCGTCGACTCGATCGAGGTGTTCTTCGTCCAGGAGAGGTAGTTGTCGTGGCCTCCGTGCAGGAGGTACACGATCGGCCACGTCTTCTTGGACGTCATCGACCACTTCTTCGGCAGCAGGAGCCGGACCTTGGGGTTGACGCCCGGCAGCGCCGGCGACTTGATGGTGATGTCCATCTGCCGCTTGTTCTTGTCGACCCACTTGTAGTCGATGATCTTCGCGCCGTCGGACGCCGCCTTGAACTTCAGCTTGGGCGCGGCGCTCGCGGCGCCCGGCAGGAGGCCGACCAGCAGCGCGGAGGCCGCGGCTCCCACGCCCAGACGCAGCAGGTGCTCAGTTCGCATACTCATCCCTCACTTCGCGCCAGCGCCAGCCCACCCCGTCCGGGTTGGGCACGATCTCACGCCTCACCTTGGTGCGTCCCGACGTTCCAGGACGAGAATCACCGTTCCAGACATAACCCCCGCGTACCGGTGCCACGGCGCGGCGGAACGTACCGGGCCCCGGCTCCTCCCCCTTCAGCGCCCCGGACCCGTCCCGCGTCACCGCGCCGTCCCGCGCCGCCGCGTCGCCCCGCCGCCCGGCCGCCTCGCCCTCGACGTCGATGTCGTGCACCTCGCGCAGGTCGATGGCGGCGTGCAGCGCCTTCAGCGGCCCCGGCAGCCACCAGTTGGCGGCGCCGAGGAAGCGCATCGTGGCCGGGACCAGCAGCGACCGCACCAGCGTCGCGTCCACGACCACCGCGACCAGCAGGCCGACGCCCAGCACCTGCACCGTGGTGATCTTCGCGGTGGAGAACGCCGCGACCACGACGATGAGCAGGACGGCGGCGCTGGTGATGATGCCACCGGTCTGCTGGAGGCCGCGCGCCACCGCCGCCCGGTTGTCATGGGTGTGGTCCCACTCCTCCCGGATCCGGCTGAGCAGGAACACCTCGTAGTCCATCGACAGGCCGAAGATGATGGCCAGGACCAGGATGATCGCGTTGGCGTCGATGCTGCCGGTGACGGTGAAGCCCAGCAGCCCCGACAGATGCCCGTCCTGGAACGCCCAGACCATCGCGCCGAACGACGAGCCGATCGACAGCAGGTTCATGATGATCGCCTTCAGCGGCAGCGCGATCGAGCCGAAGGCGGCGAACAGCAGCAGGAAGATGGCGACCGCGACGAAGAGCGCGGTCTTGGGCAGCGCCTCGGCCAGGCTGTCCATGAGGTCCATCTGGCTGGCCGTGCTGCCGCCGACGCTGATGTGGTTGATCGCCTCCGGGCGCTTGCCCGGCTCGTCCAGTGCCCTGAGCTGTCTGATCAGGTCCTGGGTCTGCGCGCTGTGCGCCTCGCCCTTGTAGGTCACCTGCATCTTCACGAGGCCCGCCTGGGTGCTCTCGTTGGTGTAGGTGGCGGCGACGACGCCCGGCATCTCGGCGACCTGGTCGCGGAACTTCGCCAGGTTCTGCGGTAGCTCGTCCTCACCTGGCTTGAAGTTCTTGGGGATCAACTCTCCTTCGAGCAGGACGTCGATGGGGTCCATGACGCCGGAGGAGAAGTCGTTCTGGATGATCTCGACGGTCTTGCGGGTCTCCATGTTCTCCGGCAGCGAGCGGATGTCGGAGACGCCGAACTGGACACGTGCGAACGGCAGGACGAGCACGACGAGGATCGCGCTGGTGCCGAGGAAGTAGAGGATCGGGCGCTTCATCACGCTGTGGCCGAGGCGGTACCACATACCGTCCTCTTCGCGCTTGGGCTTGCGCGCCGCCCGCTTGCGCCAGGGCATCTGCCCGAACTCGATGCGCGGCCCGAGGATCGAGAGCAGCGCCGGGAGCACCACCACGGTGATGAGCATGGCGACGAAGATGACGGCGATGCCGACCAGGCCGATCGACTTCAAGAAGACCTGCGGGAACAGCAGGAGGCCGGCCATGGACATCGCGACCGTGACGGCGGAGAACATCACGGTGCGGCCGGCGGTGGCCATGGTGACGCCCATGGCCGTCGGGCGATCTCGACCCTTGGCCAGTTCCTCCCTATATCGACTGATGACAAAGAGCGAGTAGTCGATCGCCAGACCCGCCGAGAGCATGGTGACCAGCGATATCGCCAGATTGGAGACATCGGTCACCATGGTGATCAGATGCAGGACGCCCAGCGCGCCGAGGATGGAGAGGACACCGACGAGCACCGGTTGCAGTGCCGCCGCGACGCTCCCGAAGACCATCAGGCCGATGATGAGCACCAGCGGCAACGAGATGAACTCGGCGTGCGCGATGTCCTCGGTCATCTGGGTGAGGAAGTCGGTGCCGATCGGAATGGCACCGCTGATCTTCACCGACATCCCCGGCGCCGCGAAGCTGTCCTTGATCGCCTCGTAGTGCGCGGCCTTGACCGTGTCCACCTTGGCCGGGTCCGGATCGGTCTGCACGAACAGCGCCACGAACGTGCTGTGCCCGTCGTGGGAGACCATGTTCTTGCGGCCGTCTCTGGCTTCCTTGGTGTTCCCGGGAATGTGCCAGTAGGAGAAGATCTCCTTGACGTGCTCCTTGGGCAGCCGCGCCACGCTGAACAGCACCGACTGCATGAACTCGGGGTCGGTGACCTTGTACTGGTCGCTGCGGTAGACCAGCATCACGTCCGGGCTGGAACTGCCCCACGCGCTGGCCGCCTGCTTGTAGACATAGGTGGAGTCGGCGTGCGGGTCCTCGAAACCGCCCTGCTTGAGCACGCCGGGCTGGAGTACGCCAAGGCCCCAGTAACCGGCGCCGAACGTCACCAGCGTCGAGAGCACCAGCACGAGCCAGCGGAACCGGTGGACGAAACGACCCCAGCCGTACATGGTCTTCTCCCCCGGGTCAGCGCGTGAGGCGGTCGGCGGTGCGCACCAGGTCGCCTTCCAGGTACCGCGTTCTCGTCGCGGCGCGGGCGACCTTCCCGCTGGACGTCCGCGACAGCGAGCCCGGCTCGATCAGCACGAACTCGTGGATGCTCATCTCGTGCACCTGGTTGACCCTGGCCCGCACGGCGCGCTCCACCTCCGTCAGGTCCAGCCTGGCGACCGGCACCCTGCGGTTGCGTTCGGCGACCACGACCAGCCGCTCGGTCGCCTCGCCGGGGATGGCGAAGGCCGCCACGTAGTCGGGGCGGATCGCGCCGCTGGCCTCCTCGGTGGTGACCTCGATGTCCTGCGGGTAGTGGTTGCGCCCGTCGATGATGATCAGGTCCTTGATGCGGCCCGTCACATACAGCTCGCCCTCGAAGGCGACGCCGAAGTCGCCGGTGCGCATCCAGCCGCCGGCCGGGACGCCCTCGGCGTCCTCGATGACCGCGCCGAACGTCGCGGCGCTGCGCTCGGCGTCGCCCCAGTAGCCGCGGCCGACGTTCGGCCCGTGCACCCAGATCTCACCGACGGAGCCGTCGTGACGCTCGCGCCGGGTCTCGGGGTCGACGATCGCCACGAGCTGGCCCTGCGGAGCGCCGCACGACACCAGGTGCTGTGCGCTCTCGGCCTCGGACTTGACGATCCGCCCCTGGGTGAGCGCCTCGCGGTCGACGCCGAGGGTCTTGGCCGGGCGCATCGGGTCGGGGTTGGTGACGAAGCTCCCCGACACGAAGACGGTGGCCTCGGCCAGCCCGTAGGCGGGGCGCAGCACACCGGGCCGCAGCCCGACCGTGGCGAACGCCTCGGTGAACGCCTTCAGGGTGGACGGCCTGACCGGTTCGGCGCCGTTCAGGCACACGTTGACGCCGCTGAGGTCGAGGCCGGCCAGGCTCTTGTCGTTGGCCTGGCCCGCCACGTAGTCGTAGGCGAAGTTCGGGCCCGCGGTGTAGACGTTCGGGCACTCCGACAGCAGCCGCATCCAGCGGATCGGGCGCATGAGGAACGACATCGGGTCGGCCATGACGACGTGGTTGCCGTGCACCAGCGGCAGCGCCAGCGCGGTGATCAGGCCCATGTCGTGGAAGAGCGGCAGCCAGGTGACCGCCTCGCAGGTCTCGATCTCCGGCGGGTCCCAGGAGCGCCACAGCTGGCGGGCGTTGGCGGCGAAGCCGCCGTGGGTGATCTCGACGCCGGCCGGGCTGCTGGTCGACCCGGACGTGTACTGCAGGTAGGCGAGGTCGTCCGGGGACAGCTCGGGCAGTTCCCAGCCCTCGCCGAGGGACGGGTCGAGCTCGTCGGCGGGCAGGATCCCGCGCGGGCGCGGCACCTCGTGCTCGTCGAGGAACTTCTCGACGTAGGGGAGCGCGGAGCTCAGCGTCACGATGACGGCGGGCTCGGCGTCGGAGTAGGCGCGGATCAACCGGTCGGCGTTGCCGGGCAGGTCGGGGGAGAACAGCGGGACCGCCACGACCTTCGAGGCGAACGCCCCCGCCATCGCGATGAGGTACTCCAGGCTCTGCGGCAGCAGCAGCGCGACCCGCTCGCCGGGTTCGGCGATCTGGCGCAGCGCGGCGGCCATCGCCTGGGTCCTGCGCCAGGCCTGGCCCCAGGTCAGGGTGTGCTTGGCCCCGTCCCGGTCGCTGGAGTAGTCAACGAAGGTGAAGGCCTTGGCGTCGGGCTTGGTCACGGCGTGCTCTGCAAACGACTCCACCAGAGGCCGGAGGTTGAGATCGGGGAGCAGTGAACCCAATGCCATGAAGGACTCCAGAAGAGGGCGTGGGTATGACCTCGTGAGGCTACCGGAACCCCGACTCACCGGGTCACTCACCGACGAGACGTACGTATCCGGACCTTTTGTTAGTGAGGTGACAACCCCGGCATGTCCCTATCCGGACCCGCCCGCCTTACCTCGGTCTCCTTCAGACCCGCCTCCGCCACAGGGCGAGCGCGGTGGCGAACCACAACAAACCCACCTCCCCGACCAGGGCGACGGCCAGCACGGCCAGCCAGCTCCTGCCGCCGTCCTCGGCCGGGCCCTGACCGCCGGTCATGCTCAGCTTCGGCTCCAGGGTCTCCGGCACCTCCCGCGGCCTGACTGGCGGCAACGCCACCAGCGGCTCGGGACTGGCGACCGGGGCCGCGGCCGGCGGAGACCCGGAC
>JAFACJ010000372.1 GCA_023425615.1 Actinomycetes bacterium | reverse complement strand
CCCGTGCCCGGCCGTCTCGGACCCGGCCGTCTCGGACCCGGCCGTCTCGGGCCCGATCGCCTCGGACCCGGCCGTCTCGCGGACGACGAGTTTCATCGAGGTCGGGTCCCAGTTGTTGCACGGGCTGAGGTCCTGCGGGCATGCCGAGACCAGGACGACGAGGTCGCGTTCGGCGCGCAGTGTGATGGTCGATCCGGCCGGATGCAGTGCCGGGTCGGTGATGACCTCGCCGTCGGCGGTCACGCTGTTGTGCATGAAGACGTTCCAGGCGTTCTCGCCGCGGACCTGGAGGTCGAGGCCGAGGAGGTCGCGTGCCTGGAGGAGGTTGTCCAGGCAGCTGCGGTGGTCCTTGACGCCGTAGGAGTACTCGTAGCGCTCCCGGTCGCAGCACGGGACGACGATGTCGTGCCGTCCGACGTCGTCGCGCAGGATCGTCAGCAGCGGGTTGCGGTGGTTGGAGTAGAGGCTCTGCCCGGTCTTGAGCAGCACCGAGGTGTTCACCGCGGCCGTGTGGGCGGGCGACAGGTATTCCCCGGCGTCGGCGGCGTCGTAGGCGACGAGGTCGGCGACCTGGGAGCCTTCGAGGTCGATCAGGTCGAGGAGCTGCCCGGCGGCGACGTGGACGCCGCGGCCCTCCTCGGCCGGGATCACCACTTCGGAGACGATCATGGGTTTCCTTCGTTCAGCAGACGTGGGCCGAGCCGGGCGGCTCGGGGATTTCCGGGGTGATGCGCGCCTTGCGCGCGGCGGCGGGCGTGTTGCGGCTGGTCAGCGCCTTGATCTCGCCGTCGATGAGGACGAGGCCGATGCCGGGGATGTCGCCGCGGGCGAGCGCGCCGAGCGCGTCGGGCGCCTGCGAGCCCCAGGGCGCGTCCATGACGACGAGGTCGGCGGGCCGTCCCGGTGCGATGACGCCCGCCTCGACGCCGTAGACGGCCGAGACGTTGCCCGTCGCCCACGCCCAGGCGACGGCGGGGTCGACCCCGGCCAGGGAGCTGAGTTCCGCGACGGTCTTGAGGACGCCGAGCGGCATCGTGCCCGTCCCGGTCGGTGTGTCCGAGCCGAGCACCACGCGGTGTTCGGCGCCGTGTTCGCGTACGAGGCCGACGAGCTCGATCGAGCTGCGCAGGTTGCCCGCCTGGACGAGTTGGAGTGCCATCCTCGTCTCGGCGACGATCGTGCGCAGTCCTGCGGAGTCAAGGGAGGTGGGCCCGCCGTTGATGTGCCCGCAGATGTCGGGTGCGAGCAGCAGCAGATGGTCGGTGGTGATGGGTTTGGAGCCGGGGATGGACGCGCCGCCGGAGTGGCAGGTGACGAGGATGCCCGCCTCCTGCGCGGCACGGACCTGGGTGAGCCCGTCGGCGGGGTCGGTGTAGCGGCCGAACCCGAACTTCGCGTACCGGACGCCGAGGTCGGCGAGTTCCCGGAAGTCCTCCGGCGTGAGGACGGGCTCCAGCACGATCGAGCCTCCGTTGACCTTCATCCCGCCCGGCCGGTACTCGCTCCACGACCGCTGGGCGAGCACCGCGAGCGCCTTCACGCCCGCGGCGTCGTGCGGCCTGCCCGGCAGGTGGATCTCCCCGGGGGAGATGACGGACGTGATGCCGCCGTGCACGTAGGAGGCGAGGAATCCGACGGCCGTCTGCCGTGGCGTGTAGTCGCCGAGCACGACGTGGCAGTGCGAGTCGATGAGGCCCGGCGCGACGGTGGCGCCCTGGGCGTCGATGACCGGGGCGGCGCCGTCCGGGCCCGCGGCGGAGTCCATCTCGGCGATCCGCCCGTCGACGATGAGCAGGTCGCCCGGCTCGGCGACGGGGGCGGCGAGGTCTCCGGTCAGCAGGGTCCCGATCCCGGTGACGAGGACGCGGCTCACCGTGCCAGTCCCGACAGGTGGCCGAGGCCCGCCTTGCGGACGAGGTCGCGGGCGAGCGGCCGGGAGCGGCGCACGAGTTCGGGCACGTCCACGGTGACCACCTCACCGGCCGCGACGGACGGCCGTCCGTCCACGAGCACGTCCTTGACCTCGCGGGAACCGGCGACCCAGACGACGGCCTGGTAGGGGTCGTGGACGTTCGCGAGGGTCGGCGACTCCCCGTCCAGGACGACGAGGTCGGCCGCCTTGCCCGGTTCCAGCGACCCGATCCGGTCGTCCATCCGCAGCGCCCGCGCGCCGCCGATCGTCGCCATCTCGAACGCCTCGGACGCCGTCATCGCGGTCGCCTGCCGCGAGGTGACACGGGCGAGCATCGCCGCGGACTTCAGCGCCTGGAGGAAGTCCTGGCTGTCGTTGGAGGCGGCGCCGTCCACGCCGATCCCCACGTCGATGCCCAGGGCGCGCATCTCCATGACGGGGGCGGCGCCGCTGGCGAGGATCATGTTCGCGACGGGGTTGTGGGCGACGCCGACGCGGTGCAGCGCCATCAGCTCGCGGTCGTGCCGGTCCACCCAGACGCAGTGCGCGGCGAGGGTCGGCGCCGCGAACAGGCCCTCGTGCGCGCAGTGCGCGACGGGCGTGCGGCCGAACCGCTGGAACGTGGCGGTGACCTCCTCGCGGACCTCCTGGAGGTGGATGTGCACGCCGTGCCCGCCGCCGGCCGCCAGGTCCACCGAGGCGGCGAACAGTTCCTCGCTCTGCCCTCCGACCGCGCCGATCCCGACGCGGAAGGTGCTGAGCCGGCTCTTGGCGGCGGCCTCCAGCAGCGCCGTGTGCTCGTCCATGCGGGGGCCGATCCCGTCGGGCGCGCCCATGTCTCCCGCGCCGAACGACACGACGCCGCGCAGGTTCAGCTCGTCCAGCGCCGCGACGACGCCCGGGGTGACGGGCTCGGTGCGCGGGTCGCAGACGAACATGTCGTTGGCCGTGGTGATCCCGCTGCGCAGCATCTGGACGCCCGCCACGAGCGTGCCGACGTAGGCGGACTCGTGGTCGAGGTGCGGCCTCACCGGGTCGATGAGCGCGTGGAGCCACTCCCAGAGCGTGTACTGCTCGGCGATCCCGGTGATCAGCCCCTCGGAGAAGTGCCCGTGGGTGTTGACGAACCCGGGCAGAACGAGGTCGTGCGGGCCGCCCAGCTCGGCCGCCTCCGGGTGAGCGGCCTTCAGCTCCGCGTAGGGGCCGACGGCTTCGATCAGCCCTCCGGCGACGAGGACCGCGGCGTCTTCGAGCGCCCCGGCGGGTCCCGCCGTCAGGACATGCCCTCCGCGGACGAGGGTCTTGTCGGCGCTCACAGCGCGGCCTCCCGGGGTTCGCCCGCCCGCGGCGGGGTGTGGTAGGCGAAGAGCCCTTCCCTCGGCTCGGCGAGCTCGCCGTACAGCTCGGGCCTGCGCGCCCGCAGCAGGCCGGGGATGGAGAGGACGCGGGCGGGTTCGGGGATCCACAGCTCGGAGCAGACGACGATCCCCATCGGGATCCCGTCGAGTTCGAACGAGCCGAGGGCGGGTCCCGGCGCGACCCAGCCTCCGGTGTCCTTCGGAGGCACCGTCGCCGGGTGGCTGCGCTCGTAGCGGAAGGCGCGGGCGCCCATCCGGTCCAGGACGTACACCGTCAGCCGGAAGTGGCCGTCGGCGCAGCGCTCCATGCGGCTCCAGCAGACGTTCGGCCCGTGCGCGCGGGCGGCCTCGGCCAGCGCGGGTTCGGCGTCGTAGGACTCGGACTCGGTGAACGGCCCCGGGCTGTGCTCGGGGAAGAGCACGAGGTCGGCGCCGTGCGACGCGGCCTCGGCGACGAGGGCGACGGCGCGGGCGACGTTGTCCTCGCGCCGCTCCGCGGGTGCCGTCTTGGGCTGGGCGACGGCGAGCGTATAGGTGTCGGGCAAGGGGTCCTCCTCTTCGTGGGAGCACGGGGCGGGAGGGCGGAGCGCGGAGAAGTGCCCGGTCCGCGCCCCGCCGGGCGGAGGGTCAGGACTTCAGGCCGATGGAGGTGTCGATGAACTCGTTGGTGACGAGGTCCTCCGGCTTGATGCCGTCGATGTCGGCGTCCGGGGCGTACTTGCCGATCAGGTCGATGAGGGTCTGGACCCGCTTGAGGTCGTAGTCGCCGAGGGTGGCGTTGCCGCCGTTGGCGACAAGGCCCATCGCGATCTGCGCCTTGGCCGCCGCCTCGGCCTGGCCGGGGGTGTAGGTCCAGCTCGTCTGGTACTGGTCCACCAGGTCCACGATCCGCTCGTTGGTGGCCTTGTAGTCGGTGATGTAGTCGACCTGCGCCTGCTGGAGGATCGGCACCAGCTTGGCGAGGCAGTCCTTCTTCTCGGTGGTGTCCTCCTTGCGCACGACCATCGACTGGAAGTACTCGGGGAAGCCGGTGTCGTGGATGAGCTGGCCGACGACGGGCTTGCCCCAGGCCTTGGTCTCGACCTCGTACATGTACGGCTCGGCGGTGATGAAGCCGGTCTCGGCGACCTTCCCGCCCGCCGCGACGAACGTCGCGGGCTTGGGCGAGTCGCTCTGGTCGATCTGCGACTTGTCGATGACGCCGGTGCCGACGAGGTACTCCTGCCACACCGTGACGTCCGAGCCGAGCAGGATCTTGACCTTGTCCTTCTTGAGGTCGGCGATCGTCTTGGCGGCGGGGTAGGTCGCCGGGTCCCAGTAGATCGCGTACGGGCTCTTCTCCAGCTGGGCGAAGACCGAGACGACGGGTGTCTCCTTCTGGGTGACCAGGTGCTCCGACACGCGGCCGTACCCGAGCAGGATGCCCTTGTCCTGGTAGAGCAGGGACTGGGCGGTCTGGTAGCCGACGGAGGCGCCGCCGATGCGGATCTCGACGTCCACGCCGGTGTCCGCGCCGGACGCCAGCAGCGGGCCCTTGACGGACTTGGCCTTGGTGTCGACGGTGTAGTCGTCGCCGAGCAGCTGGTAGATGCCGCCGTGCTCGGCCTCGGGCTCCCAGTCGGCCTGGATGACCACGGTCGCCGGGCAGACGCCGGACAGGGCTCCGGAGCGGGCCGCGGACTCGGTGTCCTCCTCGCCTCCGCCGCACCCGGCGGCGAGGAGGCTGAGGGAGGCGGTGAGAGCGGTGGCGCGCACGACGCGGCGCATGAGGGGGCTGGGCATGTGCTGATCC
>JAFACJ010000365.1 GCA_023425615.1 Actinomycetes bacterium | reverse complement strand
TATTATCTTTCCCGGCAAGGGGCGGGAAAACCCCTCTCGCCGTCGCTCCCCGGGCAGGCACCATAATGATCATATGGTGAAGAAACTGGCACGCGAGGTGTACGACCGGGAGATCCTGCGGCTCCAGGCCGAACTGGTCAAGCTCCAGGAGTGGGTGAAGCAGGAGGGGCAGCGGCTGGTCGTGGTCTTCGAGGGCCGCGACGCCGCGGGCAAGGGCGGCGCCATCAAGCGGATCACCGAGTACCTCAACCCCCGCACCGCGCGGATCGCGGCGCTGCCCAAGCCCACCGAGCGGGAGCGCACCCAGTGGTATTTCCAGCGCTACGCCGCCGAGCTCCCCGCGGCGGGGGAGATCGTGCTGTTCGACCGAAGCTGGTATAACCGCGCCGGCGTCGAGCACGTCATGGGGTTCTGCACGCCCGATGAGTACGCGCGCTTCCTGCACCAGTGCCCGATCTTCGAGCGGCTGCTGGTCGAGGACGGCGTCCTGCTGCGCAAGTACTGGTTCTCCGTCAGCGACACCGAGCAGGAGCGCCGGTTCCTGGCCAGGCGCGACGACCCGATGCGGCGCTGGAAGCTCTCCCCCATGGACCTGCAGTCCCTCACCCGCTGGGAGGACTACTCCCGCGCCAAGGACGAGATGATGACGCACACCGACATCCCCGAGGCGCCCTGGTATGAGGTCGACAGCGACGACAAGCGCAGGGCGCGGATCAACATGATCTCCCACCTGCTGTCGACGATCCCCTACCACGAGGTGGAGGAGCCGCCCCTGGAGCTGCCCGAGCGCCCCCCGTCCACCGGCTACGTCCGCCCGCCCCGGCGCTCCCACCGGGTCCCCGACGTGGCCTCCCGGCTCCGCTGAGCGGGCGGGCGGGCCGCGGCCGTCAGCCGGTCCGCTCCCGGAACGCCTGGACCGCCGTGGGCAGGGTCGGGAAGATGAGGTTCGCGGGCAGGACGTCCAGCAGCCCGAACCGGCGCAGGTCGCCCAGGAGGTCCTGCTTGACGTGCGCGAGGGCGAACACCACGCCCCTGCCGTCCAGTTCGTCGCGCACCTCCCGCAGCGCGGCCAGGGCGGTGCTGTCGGCCTCGACGATGGCCTCGGCGTTCAGCACGAACCAGCGCAGGTCCTTCCCGTGGGTGCGGGCGGCGGCCAGGGTGCGGCGGCGGAAGTCCTCGGCGTTGGCGAAGAACAGCGGCGAGTCGTAGCGGTAGACGAGCAGTCCGGGGATGGTCTCGGCGTCGGGGTAGTCGTCGATGTCGTGCATCCCCGCCAGCCCCGGGACCCGTCCCAGGACCGCGGCGTGCGGACGCGCCACCCGCACCAGCATGTCCAGCACCGACAGGAGGACGGCGGTGAGGATGCCGTACAGGACGTCCCACAGCAGGACGCCGAGCCCCGCCGACAGCGCCAGCAGGAACTCGGTGCGCCGGAAGGCCAGCAGTCTGCGGAACCCGGCGAGGTCGACCAGGCGCAGGGCGGCGTAGACCACCAGCGCGCCGAGCGCCGCGGAGGGGAACCTGGCCAGCAGGGGGCCGAGGAAGAGCAGGACCGCCGCGACGCAGCCGAACGCCATCACGGAGAACGCCTGGGTGCGCACGCCCGCCGCGGCTGCCAGCGCGGTGCGGCTGCCGCTGCTGCTCACGGGGAAGCCCTGGAACAGGCCGGCGCCGAGATTGGCGACGCCCATCGCGAGCAGTTCGGCGTTGCCGTCCGCGCGGGGGCCTTCGCGGTCCTCGAAGGCGCGTGCGGTGAGCATCATGTCGGTGAAGGCGACGATCAGGATGCCCAGCGCGGCGGGCGCCAGCGTCCGCAGGTCGGTGAGTTCGGGCAGGCGTGGCACCGGGAGCCCGGAGGGGACCGTGCCGATCACCTGGAGGCCGTACCGGTCGAGCCCGAGGAGCGCGACGGCGGCCGTGGCCAGCAGCACCGTCAGCAGGGGCCCCGGCCACCGCGGGCGCCACCGCTGGAGGGCCAGCAGGAACGCCAGGCACACCAGGGCCAGGGCCAGGGTGCCGGGGCGCAGGGAGCCGATCCCCCGGAGGAAGGAGGCGGTCTCGGCGAGCACGCCCGAGCCCTCCACCGGCACCCCGGTGATCCGCTCCAGCTGTCCGACGATCATCAGTACCGCCACCCCGGCGAGATAGCCGACCAGGATCGGGTGGGACAGCAGGTCGGCGATGACGCCGAGCCGCAGCAGCCTGGCCAGGACGGCGAACACGCCGACCAGCGCCGCCAGCGCCGCGGCGAGGCCCGCGTACCGCTCGGGGTCGCCGTCGGCGAGGGGGCCGACGGCCACCGCGGTCATCAGGGCCGTCGTCGCCTCCGGCCCGACCGACAGCCGGTCGGAGGAGCCGAGGAGGGCGTAGGCGGCGAGGGCGGGGAGCATCGCCCACAGCCCGGCCACGGGGGGCAGCCCGGCCACCGCGGCGTAGGCCATGACCTGCGGGACCAGGTAGGCGGTCACGGTCAGCGCGCCCGTCAGGTCACCGCGCCACCACTGCCTGCGGTACCCCCGCCACCATCGCGCCATCCGCCGATCATGCCAGTCGCGCCGGAGGGATGCCGAGGATGACCGGCTCCGCACCCCTTCAAAGGATTTCCCGATAGGTGAACGGACGTTTACCCTCATTTGGTGAACAGTCGTACACCCTCCCTCATCACCGCGGTCCTCGCCTCCTCCGGCATCGTCGTGGCGCTCATGCAGACGATCGCCCTCCCCCTCCTCTCCCTGCTCCCCGAACTGACCGGCGCCTCGCTCGACGACGTGGGCTGGATCGTCACCGCGACCCTGCTGAGCGGCGCCGTCTGCACCCCGCTGCTGGGCCGCGCCGGGGACATGTACGGCAAGCGCAGATTCCTGATGCTGGCGCTGGCGGCCGTGGTGGCCGGGTCGCTGGTGTGCGCGGTCAGCTCCTACCTCCCGGCGCTGGTGGCCGGCCGCGCGCTGCAGGGCGCGGGCCTGGCCGCCACCCCGCTGGGGATCAGCATCCTGCGCGACGAACTGCCCGCCGAGCGGGTCGCCCCCGCGGTGGCGCTGATGAGCTCGACGGTCGGGATCGGCGCCGCGGTGGGCCTGCCGATCGCCGCCGTCGTCATCCAGTACACGAGCTGGCACGCGATGTTCTGGGCCTGCGCGGTGGTCGGGCTGCTGGTGCTCGCGCTGGTCCGCTGGATCGTTCCCGAGTCGCCGGTGCGCTCCCCCGGCAGGTTCGACGTGCCCGGGTCGGCGGGGCTCTCGTTCTTCCTCGTCTGCCTGCTGCTGGTGGTCGGCAAGGGCTCCGGCTGGGGGTTCACCGCGCCGCTCACCCTCGGCCTCACCGGCTGCGCGCTGGTCACCGCCGTCTGGTGGGTGCGGCACGAACTGCGCGCGGACCAGCCCCTGGTCGACCTGCGGACCGCCGCCCGCCCCTCGGCGTTCATCGCGCACCTGTCGGCGCTGCTCGTCGGCTTCGCCTTCTACGCCAACACGCTCGCCACCGCGCAGCTCGTCCGGGAGCCGGAGAGCACCGGCTACGGGCTCGGCCTGTCCATCGTGGGGGCCGGCCTGTGCCTGCTGCCCGGCGGCCTGTCCCTGGCGCTGCTGTCCCCGGTCTCGGCGCGGATCTCCACCCGCTGGGGGCCGAAGACCGCCATCGCCCTCGCGTCGGGGATCATGGCGGTAGGGTATGTGGTCCGCTTCTTCACCAGCCACCAGATCTGGACCATCATCGTGGGAGCCACCGTCGTCGCCGTGGGCGTGGGCCTCGCCTACTCCGCCCTGCCCATGCTGATCATGCGGGCCGTGCCGGTCGGCGAGACCGCCGCGGCCAACGGGCAGAACGTGCTGATGCGCATGATCGGGCAGTCCGTCTCCAGCGCCGTCGCCGCCGCCGTCCTCGCCCACCACACCGCGGGCGGGCGGCCCACGCTCCACGCCTACC
>JAFACJ010000310.1 GCA_023425615.1 Actinomycetes bacterium | reverse complement strand
GCCGTCAAGCGCGGCGCCGACCGCGAGGAGTCGCTGCGGCTCGTGGTCGTCGCGCTGGCCCGCCGCGCCCAGTCCGCCGCGCACCGGGTGCAGGCCGCCTCCTCCCTGCTGGCCGAGAGGCACTCCCACGACCCCGACGTGGTCGAGGCGTGCATGGGTATCGACCACGAGGCAGCGCAGCAGGGACGGCACGCCCAGAGCCTTGCCGTCCTGTGCGGCCAGTGGCCGGGCCAGCAGTGGCAGGAGCCGCTGGCGTTCATGGACCTGGTCCGCTCGGCCGCCGCCCGGATCGTCGCCTTCCGCCGGGTCGAGGTGACCGGCGACCCCGACCTCGCCGCGTCCGCGCCGGTCGTCGAACCGCTCATCCACCTCGTGGCCGAGGCCCTGGCCAACGCCACCCAGTCCTCCCCGCCCAGCAGCATGGTGACGGTGGCGGTGCGGACCGTGGAGCGCGGCGTCGTCCTGCAGATCGACGACGGCGGCGTCGGCATGGACGGGCATCTGCTGGAGGAGGCCGCGCGGATCGCCTCGGGCGAGCGGGAGACCGGCCTCGGCGAGGTCGGCGAGATCCCCCAGACCGGGCTGCCCGTCATCGGGCACTACGCCCGCAGGCACGGTCTGACCGTCGATCTCTCCCCCTCCCCCTACGGCGGGATCCGGGTCGTCGTCCTCGTCCCCGGCCATCTCGTGGAGACCCTGGAGCCGGTCGGCTTCCGGCGGGCCGCGCTGGAGCCGGAGCCGCCGCGCCCGGACGTGTCCTCCCCCGACACCGCGGCCCGTGGCACCACCGCCTCGGGGCTGCCCCTGCGCCGCAGGCGCGGTGGCGGCACCGACGGATCAGAGGCCGCCGCCCCCGCCGTCCCCGCCGCACCGGCACAGGACGAGCAGAGCCCCGAAGACGCGGCCCGGTGGGCGGGCGCGTTCTTCGCCTCTCCCGAGGCGCAGGCCACGGGAAGCGCACCGGAAGACCAGGAGGAACGCCCTAGATGACGCAGGACGACGTGTGGATGCTGGCCGAGGTGACCGGAGTCCCGAACGTGCGCCACGCGATGGTGCTCAGCTCCGACGGGCTGGTGAAGGTCGCCTCTCCCGGTCTGCACCGGGACGAGGCCGACCGGCTGGCCGCGGCGTGCTCCGGGCTGCACTCCCTGGGCCGCGGCCTCGCCTCCCGCTACGGGAGCGGAGCGGGGAACGTCCGGCAGGTCGTCGTGGAGATCGACGGCGGGTTCGTGTTCCTGCGCGCGGCGGGCCACGGCTCGCAACTGGCCGTCGTCACCACCGCGGCCGTGGACCCGGCGCTGATCTCCCAGCAGATGGCAGTCCAGGTCCGCAAGATCGGCGAGAGCACCCTCGCCACACCCGCGCGGAGGGACCTCGGTCATTGACTGAAGGCGAGTACCGTGACCGGCCGCTGCGGCCCTATGTCCTGACCGGGGGGCGCGCCCAGCCCAGCCGCAACTGGATCGGGGTCGACACCCTTCTGCTGGCCTCGCCCGGCGCCGGACCGCTGCCGGTGACCGCGGGCCGCCAGGAGATCGCCCTGCTGCGGTTGTGCGGCGGGCTGCTGTCGGTCGCCGAGGCCGCCGCCCACCTCGACCTCCCGGTCAGCGTGGTGAAGGTGCTGGCCTCCGACCTGATGGACTCCGGCCATCTGCGGACCCGCTCGCGCGTCTCCAGCGCGCCCGACCTCGCCCTGCTGGAGGAGGTGCTCAGTGGACTGCGCGGCCTCTGCTGACCCCCGCTACCTGCCCGGTACCGTCCAGCGGTCGGTGAAGATCCTCATCGTCGGGGGCTTCGGCGTCGGCAAGACCACGCTGATCGGATCGGTCAGCGAGATCCCGCCGCTGTCCACCGAGGAGGCCATGAGCCGGGCGAGCGTCGGCGTCGATGACCTGTCGGGCGTCCCCCGCAAGACGCACACCACGGTCGCCCTCGACTTCGGGCGGATCACCCTCAACGACCGGACCGTCCTGTACCTGTACGGGGCGCCCGGACAGCAGCGCTTCTGGGAGCTGTGGGAGGGCCTGGCCGAAGGCGCCCTCGGGGTGCTGGTCCTGGTCGACACGCGGCGGCTCGACGGCGCCTTCGACGTGCTCGACCAACTGGAGCACATGGGGAACCTGCCGTTCGCCGTCGCCGTCAACCGCTTCCCCGACTCCCTCAGCCACCCGGCCGAGGAGCTGCGCGAGGCGCTGGACCTGCCGGCGCACACCCCGATCGTCGAGTGCGTCGCCCCCGAGCGCGCCTCGTCGCTGGCCGCCTTGATCACCCTCACCGGACACGCGATGCGCGCGCTCGCCGCGCGGGAGGCACACCCGTGACCACGCCCCTGTCGGACACCACGATGACGCACGACCCCGCCGCGGTCTTCGCGCGGCTGCGCGCCGAGCAGGGCGAGATCGCCTGGGTCGAGCTGGAGCCCGGCGTCGGCGCCTGGCTGGTGATGGGCCACGCCGAGATCCTCGCCCTCACCCGCAGGGAGCGCCTGTTCTCCCGCGACGCGCGCAACTGGCGGCTGTTCCAGGACGGCACCGTTCCGCCGGACTCGCCGCTCGGGCCGATGATGTTCTTCCGCGACAACGTCATCGGCTACGACGGGGCGGGGCACGCCCGGCTGCGCCGCCCCCTGGACGCCGCGGTCTCCTCCATCGACCAGCGGCGGATGCGCCGCTCCGTCGAGCAGCTGTGCGGGCGGCTCGTCGACGGCTTCGCCGGGCACGGGGAGGCCGACCTCATCGCCGACTACGCGGTGATCGTGCCGATGCTGGCGA
The DNA here is from genome assembly GCA_023425615.1 of Actinomycetes bacterium. Taxonomy (GTDB): domain Bacteria; phylum Actinomycetota; class Actinomycetes; order Streptosporangiales; family Streptosporangiaceae; genus Actinocorallia. The sequence goes on along the minus strand of JAFACJ010000310.1, from coordinate 555 downwards.
TCGCCGGCCTGTTCGGTCTCGACGCCACCCGCGGGCATGAGCTGCTCGTGGCGATGCAGGCGCTGTTCGGCTCCGGCGAGGACGCGCAGGAGGGCAACCGGCGGTTCGAGGAGATCCTCGGCGGGGTGCTGCGGGCACGCCGCCAGACGCCCGCCGCCGACCTCACCACCGTGCTGGCGCACCACGGCGATCTGAGGGACGACACCGAGGTCCTCCAGTCGATGGTGGTGATGGTCTCGGCCGGATACCACACCACCATCTCCTGGATCGCCCAGTCGCTGCGGCTGATGCTCACCGATCCGCGGTTCGCCGCCCGGGTGCGCGGCGGGCGGCTCGGCGTCGATGAGGCACTCGATGAGGTGCTGTGGCGCGACCCGCCGATGTGCAACATGCCGGCCCGGTACGCGCTGCGCGACACCGAGCTGGGCGGGCGGGCGATCCGGCAGGGCGACGCGCTCGTCCTCGGCCTCGCCGCCGCCGGACACGACGTGCGCGTCCACGGCGGCGACCCGGCGCGGGAGGCCGGCAACCGGGCGCATCTGGCCTGGTCGGCGG
>JAFACJ010000266.1 GCA_023425615.1 Actinomycetes bacterium | reverse complement strand
CGACCGCGGTGAAGCGGGTGCCACCCGGCCCGTCGGGGTCGGGGGCGGCACCCGGAGGGCTCAGTCCAGGATGATGGCGCGCTCGGGGCAGTTGCGCGCGGCCTTGCGCGCCGCGTCCTCGGACGCGCCGGCGACCTCGGCGACCAGGGCCATCCCGTGGCCCTCCTCGTCGAGGCCGAACACCTCGGGCGCGAGCTCCCAGCAGCGCGCGTGTCCCTGGCAGCGGTCCGGATCCACGGTTGCCTTCATGCGGTCCTCCTCCATGTCGTCTTCGGGCTGGTGCGGGAACGGTTCAGAAGGTCGCGGACAGGGACCAGGGTCCCTCGGGGAAGGGGCGGCCGAGCAGGTCCATGCTGTAGGCGATCCGTCCGGTCACGGTCTCGGGCGCGGAGTTGCACAGCACCAGCGCGGCGTCGGCCATGGCGCTGTCGTCCTCCACCGGCGCGTTGTCGGGCGTGTGCGGGGAGACCACGGCGACGCCCGGCGTCATCACGAGCCCCGACGTCCCGAGGGCGTTGACGCTCACGCCGGTGCCGTGCACCTCGGCGGCGAGGCCGGTGGTGAGGCGGTCGAGCGCCGCCTTGCACATGCCGTAGGGCACGCAGCCGTCGGCGGCCCAGTCGGGGTAGGGCGGCCCGGCCGGGTGCCGTGCCTGCTTGGAGGTGATGTTGAGGATCCAGCCGCGGCCGCGCTCGACCATGCCGGGCACCGCCAGCTGGCACAGCCGGAACGGGGCGTGGACCATCATCTGGAACATCAGGGCGTAGCGGCGGACGCGGATGTCGAGTGCCGGCCCGTAGAAGTTCACACCGGCATTGTTCACCAGAGTGTCGACCGGGCCCAGTGCCTCTTCGGCGCGGGCGACGACCGTCTCGACGTCCTCGGGCACGGTGAGGTCGGCGGGCACCGCCGCGACCCGGCCGCCCTTGGCCCTGATCCGCTCCACGACCTCCTCCAGCGAGCCCGGCAGCGCGGACGAGCCCCGCGTGACCGTCCGCGCCACCAGGGCGACCGCGGCCCCTTCGGCCGCCATGCGCTCGGCGATGCACTGTCCGATACCGCGGCTCGCGCCGGTGACGATCGCCACCCGGCCGTCCATCGATCCCACAGAGAACTCCCGAGATGCCAGAGGCCGGCTGAGGTACCGCCAGCCTAGCAAGTGAGTACATACTCTCTTATCTTCGCAGGCGACTCGGGACTATGGTAAGTGAGTACCCGCTCTTTTATCTCCGTTCTACGGGAGGGCTGAGCCATGCACGACATCGTGATCCGCGGCGGCGAGGTGGTGGACGGGACGGGCTCGCCCCCGCGCCGCGCCGACGTCGCCGTCGACGGCGACCGGATCACCGCGGTGGGCGAGGTCGAGGACCGCGGCGGACGCGAGATCGACGCCTCCGGCAGGCTCGTCACCCCGGGGTTCATCGACGTCCACACCCACCTCGACGCCCAGCTCTTCTGGGACCCGGCCGCCACGCCCTCCTGCCACCACGGCGTCACCACCGTGGTGATGGGCAACTGCGGCGTCACCTTCGCGCCGGTCAGGCCGGGCCGGGAGGGCTACCTCGCCGCGATGATGGAGTCGGTCGAGGACATCCCCGCCGACACCATCATGGCGGGGCTCGACTGGGGCTGGGAGACCTACGGCGACTACCTCAAGGCGCTGGGCCGCCGCGCGCTCGGCGTGAACGCCGGCGGCCTCGTCGGCCACTGCGCGCTGCGCTACTACGTGATGGGGGAGCGGAGCCTGGAGGAGGCGCCCGCCACGGACGACGATATCGCCGCGATGGCGGCGGCGGTCGGCGAGGCGGTCGAGAACGGCGCGCTCGGCTTCTCCACGTCCCGCAGCTTCATGCACACCGTCCCCGACGGGCGCCCGGTGCCCGGCACCTACGCGCTGCCCGCCGAACTCGCCGCCATCGCGCAGGCCATGGCCGCCCGCGGCCGCGGCACCTTCCAGGTGGTGCCGCGCATCGGCGAGCGCGACGGCGCCGAACGCCGCAACTCCGTCTCGGAGATGGCGTGGATGGAGGAGGTGGCCCGCGCCTCGGGCCGTCCCCTCGCCTTCTCCATCATGCAGAGCGACCGCCGCCCCGGGCTGTGGTCCTGGGTGATGGACGAGACGGCCGCGGCCCGCGCCAGGAACGCCGACCTGCGCCCGATGACCGCGGTGCGGGGCAGCGCCATCGTCTACGGCCTGGTCAGCCGCACCCCCTACGACACCCTGCCCTCCTGGTCCCGGCTGATGGCACTGCCCTCGGGAGACCGGCTGCCCGCCCTCGCCGACGAGGGGCTGCGCGCCCGTCTGATCGAGGAGGCCGAGCGCCCCTCGGAGCTGTCGGGCCCGCTGGCGCCCAAGGACCCCGCCAAGATCTACCTCATGCCGCCTGGCTCGGCAGACTACGACGTGAGCCCGGACAACAGCCTCGCCGCCGAGGCGGCGCGGCGCGGCACCGGCGCCGCCGCCGCGTTCCTCGCCTACACCCTGGAGACCCGCGGCCTCGGCCTGCTGTACTACCCGGTCCTCAACCAGGACCTCGACGCCGTCGCCCAGATGATCACCAACCCCGACGTGGTGATCGGCGTCGCCGACGCCGGCGCCCATGTGGCGCTGACGATGGACGCCGGCAACTCCACCTACTTCCTCAGGCACTGGGTACGCGACCGGGGGCTCATGGACGTCGGCCGCGCGGTGCGGAAGCTGACCCTGGAGGCGGCTGACCTGTGGGGCATCGCCGACCGCGGCGTCCTGGCCCCCGGCGCCTACGCCGACATCAACGTCCTCGACCTTGACGGCCTCTACCTCCACACCCCCGAGATGGTCGCCGACTTCCCCCTCGGCGCCCACCGCTTCACCCAGCGCGCCCGCGGCTACGACTACACCCTCGTCAACGGCACGGTCCTCGTCGACCACGACGAACTGACCGACGCCCTCCCCGGCCGCCTGGTCACCTCCTGAATCCGTCAGGGGCCGCCCCCCGGCGGGGGCGGCCCCGGGGGCTCAGCCGCCGCGGGCGGCGACGAGCGCGCCTCGGTTGATCTTGGTGGCGGCGCTGCGGGGGAGGGCGTCGACGGTCTCGATGGTCTTGGGGACCTTGTACGGGGCGAGACGGCCCTTGGCGTAGGCGACGACCTCCTCCGGCGCCGGCGGCGCGGCGGGGTCGGCGGGCTCGATGACGGCGTGGACGCGGCGCCCCCAGCGCTCGTCGCGCAGGCCGATGACGACGACGTCGGCGATCGCGGGATGCTCGATGAGCGCCGCCTCGACCTCGGCGGGGAAGACGTTGGCGCCGCCGGTGATGATGATGTCGACGCGGCGGTCCAGGAGGTAGAGGTAGCCGTCCTCGTCCAGGTAGCCGACGTCGCCCGCGGTCTGGAAGCCGTCGTGCGTGGTCTGGAGCCGCGGGGCGTCGCCCAGGTAGGTGTAGCCGCTGTAGGACGCCGAGCGCAGGTAGATCTCGCCGACCTCGCCGGGCGGCAGCTCCCGCCCTTTGTCGTCGAGGATGCGCAGTTCGGTGCCGCGCAGGCCGCGTCCCACGCTGCCCTGGTGCGCCATCCACTCATCGCCGCGCAGCGCGGTGATGCCCAGCGCCTCGGTCATGCCGTACGCCATGGCGATGCGCTCCGGGCCGATCAGCGCGGCCCAGCGGTGCACCAGCGAGGGCGGCATGGGCGCGGCGCCCTGCAGGATCCACTGGAGCCCGGACAGGTCGCGCTTCTCGACGCCGGGGAGGTCGGCGATGCGCTGGAGCATCGTGGGGGTGGCGGTGAAGGTCGTGACCCCGTGGCGTTCGACCGCCTCGACGGTGCGCGCCGCGTCGAACCTCTCCATCACCACGAGGCGGTCGCCGTCCATCAGCCCGAAGAGGCTGACGAACCCGTTGGCGTGGTACATCGGGGCCAGCACGAGGATCGTCTGGGGGCGGGGGACCGGCGTCCACATCTGCATGAGCGGGGTGCTGAAGAGCGGGTTGTGGACGCCGGGCTGCGCGCTGAGGATCACCTTCGGGGTGCCCGTCGAGCCGCTGCTGCAGATGCCGTGGCTGTGCGGGGACAGCACGTCGGGCGGCGCGGTCGCGGGCGCGTCGCGGTCGGCGGTCCCGTCGATCCACGGCACGGCGTCCTCGTCCAGGTGGACGGGCGCCGCCACGACCTCCCGCAGCCGGGTCAGCTCCCACTCGGGCAGGTCCCAGCGGACGGGGACGGGGACCGCGCCGAGCTTCCACGCGGCGAACACGCCGAGCACGAACTGCGGCGAGTTGCGCAGGCCGAGGCCGAGGCGGTCACCGAGGCCGAGGCCGCGGGCGGCGAGGGCGTCGGCGAGCCGGTCGGAGCGCTCGTCGAGGTCGCGCCAGGTGAAGGCGGACTCGGTGCCGTCCTGGGCGAGATGGCGGAAGACGACCTCGCCGTCGCACCGCGCGCCCAGCGCGCGGATCCGGCTCGCGTAGCTGACGGATTCCACTCAGACCCCCTCATAGGGCGGAAGGGCGTCCTCCGCCCACTTCTGCAGGACCGGGGCGAGCAGGGGCCAGCGCACGAACAGGCCGGGCGCCTCGCCGGACGTGCGCGCCGCCTGCCGTTCGCGCCACTCCCCGTCGCCCCACGGCGGTTCGACGAGCCTGGCGCCCGGAAGCACCCGCGCCACCTGCTCGGAGGTCTCGCGCCGGTGGTGGATGTCGCCGGCCCCGCTGCGGAACACCAGCGTGGGGATGTCGAGCGCGTGCGCCTCTGCGTCGTTCAGGCCGGGGACCACCTCCGCGTCCGAAGGGCAGTGCACGGCCATCCAGCGCTCCATCGTCTCCAGGAACCGGTCCCTGTCCTGGTCGAGGAGGTGCTGCCGGTTGGCCGGGTTCTTCGCGATGGTCTCGGCCCACTCCGGCAGCGCGGCGACGTCCTCCATGCCGCCGTGCCATGCCGCGGCGAACGACGCGGCGCAGTAGTGGAGGCCGATGGACAGCAGGCCGTAGACGCCGCCGCTGATCCACCACAGCGCCAGCCCCGAGGCGGCGCCGGGGTGGCGGGAAGCGGTCAGCAGCGACACCCGTGAGCCGCCCGAGCCGCCCGCGATGACGGCGGGCGCCATGCCGAGGTGCCGTAGCAGCCCGGCCAGGGCGTCGGCCTGCATCGCCGACTCCGACCCGCCTTCGAAGCACACGTCGGACTCGCCGGTGTTGGGGCGGTCCCAGATGAGCACCCGGTTGCCGTGCTCGGCGAGTTCGACCGCCAGTTCCCGTACGCCCGCGCTGTCCCTGCCGAACCGGCCGCCGGGCGTGATGACCCAGGGCCGCCCCTCCCCGATGACCTCGTAGCCGATCCGCAGACCGTTCACCCTTGCCGTCGCCATGGCACGAAGTTACTATCCAAGCGTTATTGAGGGAACACTTACTTACTAACTCCTGCCGATCCGGCCGAAGGGGAGCAAGCTGATGAGCGATGAGGCGGTGATCGTCGCGGGTGCGCGGACCGCGATCGGGACGGCGTTCCGGGGTTCGCTCGCGGACGTGGACGCGCTGGAACTGGGCACGAAGGCGGTCGCCGAGGCCGTGCGGCGCTCGGGCATACCGCCCGAGCTCTTCGACGACGTGGTGATGGGCGAGTCCCTCTACGGCGGCGGCGCCATCGGACGCTACGCGGCGATCGAGGCGGGGCTGGTGGGCGCCCCGGGGATCGCGCACAACCGGCACTGCGCCTCGGGCCTCTCCACCCTGCAGACGGCGGCCGCGTCCATCATCGCCGGCATGGACCGCGTCGTGGTCGCGGGCGGCGTCCAGTCCAGCTCGACGATGCCCAAGGTGAACCGGCGCGTCCCGGGCACCGACGACTGGGAGGAGGACTGGCTGGCCCCCAGCCACCGGGAGACGCCCGACGCGCCGATCCGCGACATGTCCATCACGGTCGGCTGGAACGCCGCGGTCAAGGCCGGCGTCACCCGGGAGGAGATGGACGCCTGGGCGCTGCGCTCGCACCAGCGCGCCGTCGCCGGCATCGACAACGGCAGCTTCGAGGAGGAGATCTTCCCCCTGGAGGTCGTCCGCCGCGACGGGACGAGCTTCACCTTCGCGGTCGACGAGCACCCCCGGCGGACCTCCAGCCTGGAGAAGCTCGCCTCGCTGAAGCCGCTGCACCCCGAGATCAAGGACTTCGGCATCACCGCGGGCAACGCGGCGGGGGTGAACGACGGCGCCGCGGCGCTCGTCGTCACCAGCCGCGCGTTCGCCGAGGAGTCGGGTCTCCCCGCTTTGGCGACGGTCAGGTCGTGGGCGTCGGTCGGCGTCCCGCCCGCCGAGACCGGCCTGGCGCCGCGCCTCGCCATCCCCAAGGCCCTGGAGCGGGCCGGCCTGTCGGTCGGCGACGTCTCCCTGTGGGAGATCAACGAGGCGTTCGCGTCGGTGAGCGTGGCCGCCACCCGCGCCCTCGGGCTGGACGAGGACACCGTGAACGTCCTGGGCAGCGGCTGCAGCCTCGGCCACCCCGTGGCGATGACCGGCACCCGGATGGTCCTCACCCTGATCCACGAGCTGCGCCGCCGCGGCGGCGGCACCGCCGTCGCCGCGATGTGCGCGGGCGGGGGCATGGCCACCGCCCTGGTGCTGGACGTGCCCGCCCCGGCGTAGCGCGCCACGTGACGCCGAGGGGGGGCGGGGCCATCGGCCCCGCCCCCCTTCTCGCGTGCCTCCCGGTCACCGCTGCCGGCGGATCGCCTCCAGGGGCGGGAAGAAGCCCTTGACGGTGCCCTCGCTGAGCAGCGTCATCGCGCGGTGGCGGTCGTAGCCCTTGCCGTGGTGGCTCTCCAGCGCCATGACGAGCGCGATGCCCATCACCGCGCGGGCCGAGATGTCCGGTGACTCGAACGGGTAGCCGTACCTGTCCTCGACCTCGCGCCAAGCCTCGGCCAGCCGGTCCATGGCCACCATGAAGTTCTCCTGGTAGAACCGGCGCGCCACCTGCGGGTCGCCGAAGAGCACCAGGCCCAGCAGCGGCAGGATCTCCTCCAGCGTGGAGATGAGCTGCCGGTACAGGCCCGTCATCGCCCGGAGCTGGCGCTCGGGGGTGAGGGGCTGTTCGAGGTCGACGGCGGCTGTCGCCGCGACGAGGTCGTCGACCGCCTGCTTGAGCGGCTCCACGACCGCCTCGAAGAAGAGCTGGTCCTTGCTCTCGAAGTGGCGGTAGATCACGCCCTCGCTGATGCCGCTGTGCTCGGCGATCACCTTGATGGTGGTGCCGTTCATATCGCCGGTCTCGGTGAACGCGCGCCGGGCGGCGGCGAGGATGGAGCTCTTGCGCGCCTCGGCGGTGAGCCGGCGGCGCGGGCGCGGCTTGTCCTCGGCGGGGCGGGTGGAGGAGGCGGTCGGCTCGGTCATGGGCGTCCCCCGGCGGCCGGCGCCCCACAAGAGGTAAATGAGCGCATACTCTCATACTAGCCGGTGCCGTACCGCGCGCAGGCCGAAGAGACTGCTCAACACGCAGGGTAAAGCAGGAGTGCCTTCGGCGTCCGGTCAGGCCGGATCTTTCTCCGGCTGAGGCCGCCAGAAGGTGGCGAGGAGTCCGGCGGTGGCGACGATGCCGACGCCGAGGGCGATGGTGCCGGCGGTCCAGCCGGTGATGGTGATGTCGGCTGCTTCGTCGAGTGACAGGTCGCCGGGTCCCAGGAGGGCGAGGGCGAGGCAGACGGCGGCGATGAGCAGGACGTATTCGTAGCCTTCTTTGAAGACGAAGAAGCCGTTCTTGCGGTGGGCCAGGAGTCCGGCGACGAGCATGATGGAGATGGTGGCGGCGCAGGCCAGGGGGGTGAGGAGGCCGAGGATGAGGAGGGCTCCTGCGCCGATCTCGGTGACGACGCTCATCCACGCCTGAAGGGTGGGATGGGTGAGGCCAAGGCCGCCGAACCAGCGGGCGGTGCCTTGGATGCGTCCGCCGCCCCGCCAGTGGTTGTAGCCGTGGGCGATCATGGTGATGCCGACGATCACCCGGATGAGCAGGAGCGCGCCGGTCTCGGCGTCCATGCGGTTCACCTCTCCGCGTCCGTGGTCCGCAGGGGACATGACGCATCATCGCTCAGAAGGGCATGCCGGAGCACGTCCGGCATGCCCTTCGTGTCGGCTTCTCAGCCGTTGATCTTCGCTCTCGTCTTGCGTGCGGTGACGGGTTCGGCGAGCCGCTGCTCGTCGCAGGCCCTCTGGAGGACCTCCAAGGTCTCCTCCAGACCGGCACCCAGCCGGGGCCCCGGGGTGAAGGAGGCCGGGAGGAAGCGCATTCCGTTGATGACGGAGATCGCCTCGTAGTGCACGGTCCCCTCAGGCTCGCACACATAGTCCGGCATACGGTCCAGGACGGCCAGGGTCATCCGCTTGAAGAGGGTGCGGGCGACGTTGGAGCCGATGCACCGGTGGATGCCCAGACCGAAGCTGGCGTGCCGGTTGCCCTCACGGTCCAGCTTGATGGTGTCGGGATCCTCGAAGACGGCGGGGTCGCGGTTGGCCATGGCCCACGACAGCCACAGCCGGTCGCCTTCCTTGAACTGCACCCCGGCGATCTGGCAGTCGGCGGAGATGGTCCGCCCGTCGCCCACGGCGGGGGTGTAGAAGCGCAGGAACTCCTCGGTGGCCGAGTCCAGCAGGGTCTCGCGCTCCCGGCTGAGCCGCTCGCGCTCCGCTGGATTCTCCGAGAGCCATTCGATGGCATGGGAGGTCAGCGCGGTGGTGGTGTCGAACCCACCGCCGATGAGCAGCCCGAGCACCCCCAGCAGCTCCAGGTCGGGTGCCTTCTGGCCGTTGATCTCGGCGTTGATGAGGGCGTTGACCAGGCCGGGGCGGGGGTTTTCCTTGATGTCGGCGAACTGCTTGAACAGCTCCAGCCCCATCTGCATGTGCAGCTGCCCCACCCGCTCGATGTCGGGGGAGTCCAAGGGCGTGTAGATGGCCGCGTGCGCCGGTTCGCAGTAGATCGTCCAGTCCTTGATGGGAATCCCCATCATGGCCAGAGTGAAGACCGCCGGGACGATGTTGACGAGGTCCTCGACGAAGTCGATACGCCCCGTCTCGATCTTCTCATCGATACACGCGCGCACCAGCTCGTCGATCCACGGGATCCACCGGCTGATGGCGGCAGGCGACAGATAAGGATTGAGCGTCTGGCGGTAGTAGCGCTGCTCAGGGGGGTCCATCTCCAGGAACCCGCCACGACGGCCCTTGCCACGCGGGGGTGAGGGGATGGAGATGCCCTCATAGCCACGGCGTTCGTTGTTGATGTCGTGGTCGTTGGACAGGAACTCCGCCGACCGCGCGGCCAGTTCGAAGACCTCGCGGTTGCCGGCGGCGACCCAGTGTCCGCCGTGGGTGTCGCTCCAGGCGATGGGGCATTGGGAGTGCATCTCGTGGGTGATCTCTTCGAACCGTTCCCGGTATCCGGGTGCGTG
>JAFACJ010000246.1 GCA_023425615.1 Actinomycetes bacterium | reverse complement strand
CTGTTCGAGGACCTGACCGTCGCGCAGAACCTCCGGGTGGCGGCGGAGAACGCCGGACGCACCGACGGCAGGCTGCCGGACCCGGCGCGCGCGGCGCTGGAGCGGTTCGGGCTCGCGGACGACCTGGCCCGGCTGCCCGGCGAGCTCTCCCTCGCCAAGCGGCGCTTCGTCGGGATCGTCAGGGCGCTGGCCGCCGATCCCTCCGTCGTGCTCCTGGACGAGCCGGGCGCCGGCCTGTCGATGACGGAGATCGGCGAGCTCACCGGGGCGCTGCGCGACCTCGCGACCGGGTACGGGCTGACCGTCCTTGTCGTCGACCACGACATGGCGCTGGTGATGGCGGCCTGCGACCGGATCGTCGTCCTGCACCAGGGCCGGGTGCTGGCCGAGGGCACACCTCGGGAGGTGCGGGCCGGCGCGGCGGTGCGCGGCGCCTACCTGGGTGAGGCGGCCGAGCCCGCCGACGCCTGATCGGTACCGGTCTCCCGGTGGCGGACCCGGGTCGAGGAGCGGACCACGAGTTCCGGCTCGAAGAGGTACTCGGCGGGTTTGGAGACCAGGCCCTTGATCTCGTCGGTGATGGTGCGCACGGCGGCCCGCCCGATGTTCTGCGCGGGCTGCCGGACCGTGGTCAGGGGCGGGTCGGTGAAGGTCATGAGGGGTGAGTCGTCGGCGCCGACGACCGAGACGTCCTCGGGCACTCGCAGCCCGGCGCGGCGTGCCGCGCGGATCGCGCCGAGCGCCATCATGTCGCTGCCGCACACCAGGGCCGTCGCCCCCTGGGCCAGCAGTGCCGCCGCCGCGGTGTGCCCGCCCTCCACGTCGAACGGCGCGAGTTCGATCAGGTCGTCGGGCGAGGATCCCAGCAGCTCGCGCATCGTGGCGCGGTAGCCGGCCAGCCGCCGCTGGACCGTCGAGTAGCGCGCCGGCCCGCTGATGAACCCGATGCGCCGGTGGCCGAGGCCGGCGAGGTGGCCGGTGGCGATCCGGCCGGCCGCCACGTCGTCGCAGGACAGGGTGGTGATCCCCAGGCCCGGCAGGTACCCGTTGACGAAGACCATGGGCAGCTTCTGGCGGCGCAGGTCCTCATAGCGGGAGCGGTCGATCGTGAGGTCGGCGTGCAGGCCGGAGACGAAGATGATGCCGGACACGCCGCGGTCCAGCAGCATCCCCACGTACTCGTCCTCGCCCGCCCCCTCCGGCGTCTGGGTGCACAGCACCGCGGTGTACCCGTGCCGGGAGAGGGCGGTCTCGATGACCTGGGCGAAGGCGGGGAACACGGGGTTCTGCAACTCGGCGACGATCAGCCCGATGAGCCCGCTGCTGCGCGGGCGCAGCCGGCTGGGCCGGTCGTAGCCCAGCACGGCGAGCGCGGTCATCACGGCCCTGCGGGTGGCGGGGCTGACCCCCGGCTGCTCGTTGAGGACGCGCGAGACCGTCGCCTTGCTCACCCCGGCCTGCCGGGCGATGTCTTCGAGTCGTGATGCCATGCCCGCGATTGTGCGGTGCTTTGCAGCGGTCATGCAACCTTTCTGAAAAATTGCCGCAAATCCATGAAATCTCTTCCCATCACATGAACAGGTTGTTAACTTCACCCCACACGGCCGCCGTGACATCCCTCACACCCCCCGCGCCACCTGGAGAAACACCGTGCGCAGAACCCTCCCCCTGCTCGCCGGAGCGCTCGCCTTCGGCCTCACCCTGACCGCCTGCGGTGGAACGGAGCCCGAGGACTCCTCCGCCCCCTCCGGGACGCGGTCCGCCCTGGTCATCTGGGCCGACCAGAAGCGCGCCGAGACGCTCAAGCCGCTGGCCGAGGAGTGGGCGGCGAAGAACGGCGTCAAGGCCGAGGTCGTCGGCATCGCGCAGAACCAGCAGCAGACCTTCACCACCGCGGCCCAGGCGGGCCAGGGCCCCGACGTCATGGTCGGCGCGCACGACTGGATCGGCAACCTGGTGCAGAACGGGCTCATCGACCCGGTGCAGCTCACCCCCGAGCAGATGTCGGGATACGTGGACGTCGCCCGCAAGGCGGTGACCTACAAGGGGCAGGTCTACGGGCTGCCCTACGCGGTGGAGAGCCTCGTCGTCTACCGCAACACCGAACTGGTGCCCGAGGCGCCCGAGACCTTCGACGACCTGGTCGCCACCGGCCGCAGGCTCAAGGACGCGGGCAAGGTGAAGCAGATCGTCGGCTTCCCGGTCAGCCAGCAGGACGGCCAGTCAGGCGACACCTACCACATGTACCCGCTGTTCACCTCGGGAGGCGGCAGCCTCTTCGGCAGGAACGCCGAAGGCGACCCCGACCCCGGCACCCTCGGCGTCGGCGACCCGGCCTCGGTGAAGGCGTTCGAGCGCATCGCCGAGTTCGGGGAGAAGGGGCAGGGGGCGCTCAAGCGCTCCTTCACCTCCGACAACTCCACCGCGGCGTTCGCGGCGGGCGAGACCGCCTTCCTCGTCGACGGCTCCTGGCGGCTCGCCGACGTGCGCAAGGCGGGCGTGAAGTACGCGCTCTCGCCGGTGCCGGGCTTCGAAGGGGGCGAGCCCGCGCGCTCCTTCGTCGGCGTGCAGTCCTTCTTCGTGGCCGGCAAGGGCAAGAACAAGGCACTCGCCCAGGAGTTCGTGACCAACGCCCTCTCCACGCCGGAGGCGGCGCGGGCACTGTACGAGGCGGAGCCCCGCACACCGGCGCTGAAGAGCCTCATCCAGGAGGAACTGCCCAAGGACCCCGACCTCGCCCGGTTCCAGGCCGCGGCCGAGGCGGGCGAGCCCCTGCCCTCCATCCCGCAGATGGTCGCGGTCTGGGGGCCGTTCAACACGCTCATCCACTCGGTCGTCAAGGGAGAGCCCGTGGCGCCCGCGGTCAAGGCGGCGGGCGAGGCCATCGCCGAACAGCTCAAGTCATGACACGCAACCCGACGGTCTCGGGGATCCTCGCGCGGCTGCTGGCGGCCGGTCTGCTCGGCGGGATCGGTCTCCTGCTGGC
>JAFACJ010000234.1 GCA_023425615.1 Actinomycetes bacterium | reverse complement strand
TAAGACCGCGTTGGTGACGGTGTGGAGGAGGGCCGCGGGCGGGGGGGCGACGGTGCGGGCGGGGGGCAGGAAGCCGAGGGTGATGAGGAGGGCGATGAGGAACCAGCTGCGTGCCACGTAGACCGGTACGCCCGCCACGGTTCCCAGGGCAAGGCCCGGCGGTCGTTCCCCGGTGGCGCGGTGGTCTTGGGCGTCGCGGTGGTGGTGCACGTCAACGATGCTAGCCAAGGGGAGGGCCGTTTCCGTCGGCCCTGTCCCCTAGTCTCTGGGGCATGACGACGACCGGGCCCGCGGTGATCGGTTCTCTGTCCCCGTCCCGCGCGGGGGATTTCATGACCTGTCCGCTGCTGTATCGCTTCCGGGTGATCGACCGGTTTCCGGAGCGGCCGAGTCCGGCGGCGGTGCGGGGAACGCTGGTGCACGCGGTGCTGGAGCGGTTGTTCGATCTTCCGGCCGAGGGGCGGACGCCGACGGCGGCGCGGGAGCTGCTGGACCCGCAGTGGGAGCTGCTGGTGGCGCAGGAGCCGGAGCTGGAGGGGTTGTTCCAGGACGCGGCCGAGGGCGAGCGCGAGGAGTGGCGGGCGCAGGCGCGCACGATGCTGGAGCGGTACTTCACGCTGGAGGATCCGCGGCGGCTGGAGCCGGCTGATCGCGAGCTGTTCGTTGAGACGGTGCTGGCCTCGGGGTTGAAGTTGCGGGGGTACATCGACCGGGTGGACGTGGCGCCGTCGGGCGAGGTGCGGATCGTCGACTACAAGACGGGGTCGGCGCCGCGTGCGGACTTCGAGGCGCGGGCGCTGTTCCAGATGAAGTTCTACGCGCTGGTGCTGTGGCGGTTGCGGGGACGGGTGCCGGCGTTGCTGCAGCTGATGTACCTGGGCAACGGCGAGGTGTTGCGGTACGTGCCGGACGAGGCGGACCTGCGGGCCACGGAGCGCAAGGTGGAGGCGCTGTGGCAGGCGATCCGGCGGGCGATGGACTCCGGTGAGTGGCGGCCTCGGCCGGGGCGGCTGTGCGACTGGTGCGATCACAAGGAGCGGTGCCCTGAGTTCGGGGGGACGCTGCCTCCGCTGCCGGAGGGGGCGGGTGCCGCCGAGCCGGTGCCGTCGCCGCGCGATGCCTCCGATGATCTGTGAGGCGGGTCCGGTGAAGGGGGGTGCGGTCCGTGGCGGTGGCCGTCTACGGTGCCCGCATGGGTTCGCGTGATCTTTATTTCTCGTGTGACGTGGAGGCCGACGGGCCGGTGCCGGGTCCGTACTCGCTGCTGAGCTTCGGATTCTCGGTGGCGGGGAGCTTCGACGGCGCGGTGTTCACCCCGCATGATCCGCTGGAGCGTACCTTCTACGCGGAGCTGAGGCCGATCAGCGGGTCGTTCGTGCCCGAGGCGCTGGCGGTCAGCGGTCTCGACCGCGAGGCGCTGCTGAAGGCGGGCAGGGAGCCGGCGGAGGCGATGTCGGAGGCGGCGCGGTGGGTGCGGAGGCTGGCCGCCGAGGCGCGGGCGTTCCCGGTGTTCGCCGCTTATCCGCTGGGCTTCGACTGGATGTGGATGTACTGGTATTTCATGACCTTCGCCGAGGGCGGGTCGCCGTTCGGGCATTCCCGGGCGCTGGACCTGAAGACGCTGTACGCGACGCGGGCGGGCGTGCGGGTGCGGGACGCGGTGAAGGGCCGGATGCCGCGCGGCCTGCTCCCGGCGCGTCCGCACACCCATCACGCGCTGGACGACGCGGTGGAGCAGGCCGAACTGCTGCAGAACCTCATGCTGTGGGACGGACGAAGCCGGGGATCCTCCGCGCGGGGCTGAGGACCGCGGATGGGAGAGGGCTCTCCATGAAAGAGGGCCTTCCGCGTGGGGCGCGGATGCGGAAGAAAGAGGGCCCTGTATGGAAAGGGCCCTCCGCGCGGGGCGGAGGGCCGAATGGGGGCTGTTTTCAGATGGCGTGGGCGCGGGGTGCGCCGGTGCCGCTCCGCAGGGAGCGCAGCCGGAACGCCGCGATGATGAGGGAGACGCCGAAGGCGATGGCCAGCAGCCCGACGAGCCAGACGAGGGCGAGGCCGCCGGCGCCGGGCCAGATGAGCAGCAGGACGCCGAAGACGACGGAGAGCGCTCCGCTGAGGATGTGCCATCCCTCGCCGGAGATCTGGCGGCGCAGCCAGATCGCGGCGACGATCTCCAGGACGCCGGTGGCGATGGCCCAGGCGCCGATCAGGATGATCAGGGCGAAGGCGGTGAGGCCGGGCCAGAAGAGGGTGATCACTCCCAGGACGATCCCGCAGACGCCGGCGACGCCGAGCCAGCCGCGTGACTGCCCTGGTACGCCGCCTTTGACGGCGTGGAAGAGCGCGACGACGCCGTCGACGAGGGCGTAGGCGCCGAAGAGCAGGGCCAGTGCCAGGACGGTGATGCCGGGCCAGATCCAGGCCAGGACTCCGAACAGGACGGCGAGGCCGCCGCGGAGCGCGAGCATCCACCAGTTGCGTGACATTTCCTCGAGCATCGTCGTCTCCCGCGGGCTGGTGTCCTTAGGTCGGAGCATGCCGCTTCGGCGGCCAAACCAATCCGCCACAACGGTCAATTACCTACCAAAAAGGACTCGGCCCCCGGCGGCGGTGCCGGGGGCCGAGTCCTGCCGACCCGTGGTCACTGGGTGGCGATGGCCTTCAGGACGTCCATGCGCCCGGCCCGCCAGGCCGGCCACAGCGAGGCGAGGATGCCCACGACGACGGAGAAGGCGGCGCAGCCCACCAGGAACCCGATCGGGATGGACAGGACGCTGATGTTCTCCCCCGCGCTGTGCTGGATCGCGGCGCCGAACGCGATGCCGAGGCCGATGCCCAGCAGCCCGCCGAACAGGGAGATGGCGACCGACTCCAGCCTGACCATGCGGCGCAGCTGGCGGCGGCTGAGGCCGACGGCGCGCAGCAGGCCCAGCTCCCTGGTGCGTTCGATGACCGAGAGGACGATCGTGTTGATCACGCCGAACACCGCGATGATCACCGACAGGGCCAGCATCAGGGTGAAGAAGATGACGAACCCGTCGAGCTGGGCCCGCACTTCCTCCTTCAGGTCGTTCTGGTCCTGGAGTTCCACACCGGGGTACGCCTTGATCACACTGTCCAGGGTCTTGCGCATCGCGGCGTCGGTCTTGTCGGTCTGCAGCGCCACCAGGAAGGGCAGCGGCTGCGCCGTGTGGGCCTTCCACACCTCCGGCGACAGCAGCCTCGAGCCGAGGAGGTCGTTGTCGGTGTAGACGCCGGTGACGCGCAGGGTCTGTGACTTGCCGTCGGGGAACTCCGCCTGGAGCGTGTCGCCGGGCTTGAGGCCCTTGTCCTTGGCGTACTTCTCGGCGACGAGCAGGCCGTCGGAGCCGAGCGAGGCCTCACCGCTGAGCAGCTTGGTGTTGGTGGCCTCCAGCAGCCCCTCCGCCTCGCCGCTGGCGTAGTCGGTCTGCTGGACGCCGTCCTTGAGGGCGAGCTTGAAGCGGCCGTCGCCGACCTCGACGGCGCTGATCACGCCGGGGGCGTCGCGCAGCGCCTTCACCACGTCGGCGCCCAGGCCGGGGCCCGTGGTGAAGACGGTGTAGTCGGCGCCGAACTGCTCGTCGATCAGCTGGTCGGTGGAGGCGCGGACGGAGGAGCTGAGCACGTTGACGGTGGTCACCAGCGACAGGCCGATCATCAGCGCGACGGCGGTGACGCCGGTGCGGCGCGGGTTGCGGCGCGGGTTCTCCCGCGCCATCCGCCCGGCCACCCCGAACACCCGGGGGTACCAGCCGGCCAGGACCTTCACCACGGGGCTGCCGATCACCGCGGCGAGGATGGAGGCGGCCAGCCACACCAGCAGCACCCCGGCGCCCAGCAGGGAGAGGGTCTCCTGGGTGGTGCCGGTGCCGGCCAGGCCCAGGCCCATGAACACCGCGCCGGCCGCGGCGACGACGGTGCCGGCGACGGCCCGGATGCGCAGGCTGCGCTGGGGCAGGGCGACGTCGTCGCGCATCGCGGCGACCGGCGGGATCTTGGCGGCGCGCCGGGCGGGGAAGTAGGCGGCGACGCAGGTGACGATGATGCCCACGATGTAGGCCCAGATCACCGGGGTGGCGCCGATGACCAGACCGCTCGACAGCTCCAGGCCCTGGGTGCCGAAGAGTTCCTTGAGGAGGGCGGCCAGGCCCGCGCCCAGCGCCAGGCCCAGGGTGGCGCCGACGGCTCCGACGACGACGGCCTCGCCCAGGACGGCGCGGGTGACCTGGCGGCGGGAGGCGCCGACGGCGCGCAGCAGCGCCAGTTCCCTGGTGCGCTGGCCGACCAGCATCGAGAAGGTGTTGAAGATGTTGAACGAGCCGACGACGATCGACACGATCGCGAAGGCCAGCAGGAAGCCGCGCAGGAAGTTCAGCAGCGAGTCGATGTCGCTGCGCGCCTCCTCGATCGCCTGGTCGCCGGTGATGGCCTCCAGGCCGGCGGGGAGGGAGGCGGAGACCTGGGCGGCGAGCTTCTTCTCGGTGCCGCCCGAGGCGACCTCCAGGGTGAGGGAGGTGAACTGGCCGGGCTTCAGGAGCAGCTTCTGCGCGGTCGGGGTGTCCCAGAACACCAGGGTCGCGCCGAGGTTGTCGCCGTCGGTCAGGCCGCTGACCGTGACGGTCTTGACGCTGCCGGCGACCGCGACCTTGAGCTGGTCGCCGACCTTGACGCCCGCCTTCTCGGCGGTGCTCAGGTCGAGGGCTACCTCGTTCTCCCCGGAGGGGGCGCGTCCCGCCGTCAGGTCGTCGGCGTCGCCGTCGCTCCAGTTCAGGCCGAGCTGCGGGGGGCCTCCGCCGCCGATGAGCTTGCCCTCCTTGTCGGCGACGGCGGTGTAGCCCTGGACGTTGCCGTGTGCCTTGGCGACGCCGGGCGCCTTGGCCAGGGTGGCCAGCAGCGTCTGGGGGACGGTGACCCCCGAGGCCGCCGTCTCGTCGCCGTTGTCGTCCACGGCCTTCTCGCCGCGGACCAGCACCGACGGCGGGCCGGTGTCCTCGAAGAGCTTGTCGAAGGACTTGTCGACGGTGCCGGTGAAGATGAGGGTGCCGGCGACGAACGCCACACCGAGGATGACCGACAGGGCCGTGAGGACGAGCCGGATCTTGTGCGCCGCGAGATTGCGGAGCGTGACCTTCAGCATCACGGGGCCACGACCTTCGGCAGCTCGAAGCCCTTCATGCGCTCCAGCACCTTCTCGGCGGTCGGGTCGGTCATGGTGTCGACGATCCTGCCGTCCTGCAGGAACACCACCTCATCGGAGTAGGCGGCGGCCGCGGGGTCGTGGGTGACCATGACGATGGTCTGGCCCATCTCGCGCACCGAGGAGCGCAGGAAGCCCAGTACCTCGGCGCCGGAGCGGGAGTCGAGGTTGCCGGTCGGCTCGTCCGCGAAGATGATCTCGGGCTTGGAGGCGAGGGCGCGGGCGCAGGCGACGCGCTGCTGCTGGCCGCCCGACAGCTCCGACGGCCGGTGCTTGAGGCGGGGCCGCAACCCGACGGTGTCGATGACGGTGTCCAGCCACGCCTTGTCGGGTTTGCGGCCGGCGATGTCCAGCGGCAGGGTGATGTTCTCCAGCGCGGTCAGGGTCGGCACCAGGTTGAACGCCTGGAAGATGAAGCCGATCCGGTCGCGGCGCAGCCGGGTCAGCCGCTTGTCGTCGAGGCGGGTCAGTTCGACGTCGCCGACGAACACCTGCCCGGCGGTGACGGAGTCCAGGCCCGCCATGCAGTGCATCAGGGTGGACTTGCCCGAGCCCGAGGGGCCCATGACGGCGGTGAAACGGCCCTTGGGGATGCCCACGGTCACGTCGTCGAGCGCCTTCACCTCGGCGTCACCCGTCCCGTAGGACTTGGTGACCCGCTCGACGCGGGCGGCGAGCTCGGGTGAGGCGGGCGGCGGAACGGTATGCGACAACGGAAGCTCCCTGGGGGGTCGGCGATCGAAAGTACTGACCACCACAGTAGGGATCTTGGGTTTATCGCGGATCGGCCGCGGGAAGGGACTTGCCCCTCCCTCTGCCGCATGAGGAGGAGGGCGTGGTTCCTCCCCCGGGAGTAGGGGATACCCGGGGGTTATCCCCCCTCCCGGCCTCCGGGCCGGATCACCCCCGTCTCATAGGCGTAGACGACGGCCTGGACGCGGTCGCGCAGCCCCAGCTTGGCGAGGACGTTGCCGACGTGCGTCTTGATGGTGGTCTCCGACACCACCAGCTCCCTGGCGATCTCGGCGTTCGACAGGCCGCGCGCGACCTGGCTGAGCACCTCGCGCTCCCGGTCGGTCAGATGGTCGAGGCCCGGCGGGGGCCCTGACTCGCGCAGCGCGGGCAGCCGGGTGGCGAAGCGGTCGAGCAGCCGGCGGGTCACGCTCGGCGCGACGATCGCGTCGCCGTCGGCGACGATCCGGATGGCGCTCACCAGGTCCTCGGGCGGGGCGTCCTTGAGCAGGAAGCCGCTGGCCCCGGCCCGCACCGCCTCGATGACGTACTCGTCGAGGTCGAACGTGGTGAGGATGAGGACCTTGGGGTCGTGGGCGGCGGCCCGGTCCCGCACGATGCGGCGGGTCGCCTCGATGCCGTCGACGCCCGGCATCCGGATGTCCATGAGCACCACGTCGGGGAGCAGGCTGCGGGTGGCCTCGACCGCCGCCGCGCCGTCGCCGGCCTCGCCGACGATCGTCAGATCGGGCTCGCCTTCGAGGATCAGCCGGAAACCGGTTCTCAGCAGCGGCTGGTCGTCGACCAGCAGGATCCGTACCGCCGCCGTGCTCACGTGACCTCCAGGGGGAATCGGGCGCGGACTTCGAAGCCGCCGCCGGCGCGTGGGCCTATCCGCAACTCGCCACCATAGAGGGCGACGCGTTCGCGCATGCCGACCAGTCCGTGTCCAGGGCCGGGATCGTTGCAGGCGCCCTCGGTGGCGCCGCGCCCGTCGTCGGCGACCTCCAGGGTCAGCGACCGCTCGGAGTAGCGCAGGTGGACCCAGGCGCGGGCGTGCGGCCCCGCGTGCTTGAGGCTGTTGGTGAGGGCCTCCTGGACCAGCCGGTAGATCGCCAGGTCCACGCCGGTCGACAGTTCGCGCGGTTCGCCGTCGACCTTGAGCTGGACGGCGAGGCCGGTCTCGCGGATCTGCCCGATCAGCCCGTCGAGGTCCTGGGTTCCGGGCTGGGGGGCGAGTTCGGCGGTCTGCCCGGCCAGGTCGCGGTCGGTGCGCAGCACCCCGACGATCCGCCGCATCTCCGACAGCGCGGTGCGGCCGATCTGCTCGATCGTCTCGATGGCCTCGCGGGCGCTGGCGGGGTCGCGGTCCATGATGCGGCGGGCGGCGCCGGCCTGGACGGTCATCACGCTCACATGGTGGGCGACGACGTCGTGCAGTTCCCGCGCGATGCGGGAGCGCTCCTCGACCCGGGCGGTGCGGGCGTCGGCGAACCGCGCCTTCTCCAGCCGCGCCGCCCTGTCCTCCAGTTCGGCGAGGTAGGAGCGGCGCAGCCGCATGCTGCGGCCCAGCCACCACACCCCGGAGAACAGCCCCAGGTTGGCGACCACCGAGAAGAAGCTGTCGTAGCTCTTCAGCGCCACCAGCAGGATGAACAGCACCAGCAGCGAGACCAGTCCCGCCAGCGCGCTGCGCGCCAACGGGAGGTGCGCGGCGACGGTGTAGACGGCGATGAGGAAGGCGAACACGTCGCCCGACATCTGGTAGTCGGCGGTCGCCAGGAAGATCTCTCCGCACAGCACCGCCGCCAGCACCGCCAGGGGGAACCGCCGCCGCAGGGTCAGCGAGCCGATGACGGCGAGGGTGACGGTGTAGCCGGCGGCGTCGTGCGGGGCGGAGGTGTGACCGGGGAGGGTGTACTCCTGCGCCAGGTCGGCGAGCGTCAGCGCCATCAGCAGGGC
>JAFACJ010000006.1 GCA_023425615.1 Actinomycetes bacterium | reverse complement strand
CACGCCGCGGCATCCGGATGGCGCAGCAGCTCGGGATGCCGCTGGTCTGCGTCATCGACACGCCCGGAGCCGAGCTCTCGGCGGAGGCCGAGGAGCGTGCACTCGCCGGGGAGATCTCCCGCTGCCTCGCCGACCTCGCCCAGCTCACCGTGCCCTCGGTGTCGGTGCTCCTGGGCGAGGGGTGCGGCGGCGGCGCGCTCGCCCTGCTCCCCGGCCGGGCGCGCATCGCCGCCGAACACGCGTGGCTCTCCCCCCTGCCGCTGGAGGGCGCGAGCGTGATCCTCCACGGACATCCGCGGCTGGTCTCCGACATGGCGCGCAGCCAGCGCGTCGGCTCCCGGGCGCTGCTGGCGGACGGGGTGGTGCAGACGGTCGTGTCCGAGCCCGTTCCCGCGCACGAGAACCCCGAGGGCTTCTGCCGTGAGGTGTCCGAGGCGATCGGCTCGCAGTTGCTCCGGCAGCTCACCGCCTGCGGGTAGCCGGTGCCACCGCCTCGGTGACGGCCGCCATGCCGCGCGGTGGATGAGGGTGAGCGGGTCGCGCGGACCATGAGGACGGGGAGGCGGCGCTCTTCGGGGGGCGACACCCGTCGGAGAATCCGACAGAGTGGCGTTCGGCGAATCGAAGATCGCCGCGTCGGCCGAACGGGACCTCCCCGGACAGCAGGTCAGGAGTCGCGATGCAGAGTAACGACCGTCCAAGCCCTCTCGCGCCCGGTTCCGGGCTGGTGGACCTCGACCGCGCGACCCTGGCGGTGCTGGGCCGCGAATGGATGCTCCACGCCCATCTGCAGGACCGGGTCGGCATCCCCCTCGCCATGGGGCTCGGCGGGCCGGAGATGATGCAGGAGGTCTCCATCGAGGAGTGGATGGCGGCCAGCCCCGTCTACACCCGCCGGATACGCCGCGCGATGGGCATCACCGGAGACGACGTCGAGGCCATCTTCAAAGCACTCCAATTCGACATCGGCTTCCCCCACCAGTTCCTGGACGTGCGCTACCACCTGGAAGACCCGCAGAGAGGCACCTTTCAACTGGCCTCCTGCGGAGCCCTGATGGACATCGAACCGCTGGGCGAAGAGCTGGTACACACCATGTGCCACACCATCGAAGACCCGACCTTCGACGCCACCGGCACCGCGAGCAACCCCCGCGCGCGGGTACGCCCCCTCCACCGGCCGCCGCGCGTCCCGGCCGACCGCTCCCCCCACTGCGCGTGGACGGTGGCCCTCGAGGGAGACTCGGACCTGCCGGCCCACCCGAACGAACGCATCGTCGCCTCCTCCCTCGCCGCGACGGTCTCCTTTCCCGCGCCAAGGAGCCATCCACGTGCCGAACCGGGAGGATGGGACGACTACACCCACGCGTTCGACCCCGATTTCGAACTGGAAGATCTGTCACACACCGCGCTGCAGACGGCGCTGGCCGAGTTCGCCATGGCCGGCCACCTGCTCGCACACGGCTTCCTGCTGAGCATCGAACAGCGCTTCGGCCACGAAGCCGCACACACCATGGCCCTACGGCTGTTCACCGGCCTGGGCGCACTCACCTCCCAACGGCTGTCCCGCGCACTGCGCACCGGCACGGGAGCCGACGGCATCGCCCGGCTGCTGCGGATCCACCCGATCCTCTCCCCCGCGGGCTACGTCGACACCAAGATCGAAGTCATCGACGGGCAGCGGCTGCGTTTCGCCCTGCTGGACTGCCCCGCCACGCGTGAAGCAGACGGACGCACCTGGTTCACCGCGCTCGGGAACTCCCCCGGCGGAACGAACGCCTTCACCGCCCTGGTCCAAGGAGCCGACCCCCACGCCCACGCGACCCCGGCACCCACCGGGCCGGGAGAACACCTGGCCTTCGACATCCTGGCCGACCCCACCGCCCCCGCCGCACCCGAACCATCCGAACTGTCCCTGGCCAAACTCAGCACGGGAGCCCGCTTCCAACTCCGCACCCGCCGACCGGTGCGGACCCCGATCCGCCGAGAGGACCAGAACGTGTGAGCCCGACCCGGGTGCTTCGCCGACACGCGCGGCGAAGACGCCGGATTCACGAAAGCCGTTTCCGGGCTAGCCGGGTTGCTTCGCCCGGTCGATCGTGTCGAGGAGCAGCCGGGCTGCCACGGATGCGCCGTCCGTGCGGATTTCGCCGGCGAGGCCGGTGGCTCGGGAGCGGGTCCGGGGGGCCAGCGCCGTCTCGAGGGCGACGGACAGGGACTCGGTGGTCGGGGTCGGGCCGTCCAGGGACGCGCCGATGCCCAGGTCGGTGATCCGGCGGCCCCAGTACGGCTGGTCGACCAGTTGGGGGACCAGTACTTGAGGGGCGCCGGCCAGGGCCGCCTTCGTCGTCGTGCCCCCGCCTCCGTGGTGGATGACGGCGGCCACACGGCCGAACAGTGCCTGGTGGTTGGCCTCGCCGACGGGGAAGCAGTCGTCCCGGTCGTCGATCAGGCCCAGGTCGGCCCAGCCCTGGGAGACGATGGCGCGGCGTCCGTGACCGCGGATCGCCTCGATGGCCACCCGGGCGACGTCCTTGGAGGTGTTCATCGACATGCTGCCGAAGCCCACGTACACCGGCGGCGTGCCGGCGTCCAGGAAGGCCATCAGCTCGGGCGGGAGCGGACGGTCGTCGGGGAGGATCCACGCGCCGGTCTGCACGACTTCCTGGTCGGTCGGCCGCCGCCAGGGTGCCAGGGTCGCGTCCGCCGCCAGCAGCGGCCGGTCGGTGAAGACATGGTCACGGACGCTCTCCACCGGAG
>JAFACJ010000168.1 GCA_023425615.1 Actinomycetes bacterium | reverse complement strand
CCACCGCCTCGGAGCCGCCGGTGGTGAAGAACACCCGGCCGACGTCGCCGGGAGCCAGCCCGGCCAGCCGTTCGGCCAGCTCGATGGCACGGGGATGCGCGCCGCCCCACACCGGGTAGTAGGCGAGCTCGGCAGACTGCCGTGCCCCCGCCTCGCCCGGCTCGGTCCGGCCGTGCCCGATCTGCACGGTGTACAGGCCGGACAGGCCGTCGAGGAAGCGGCGCCCCCGGCTGTCCCACAGGTGCACGCCCGACCCTCGGGTCATGACGGGGATGTCGCGTTCGGCGTAGGCGGCGGGGTCGGTGAAGTGCAGCCACAGATGCCGCTTCGCCGCGTGCTGGAGGTCTTCGTGTGAGGCGGGAGAGGACGGGGAGGGCATGCGGCTCCTTCTAGGCTTGCGGTCTCCACGTGGTGCGCAGGGACCGCTGGGTCTGTTCGATGTGGTCGGCGATCGCCGCGGCGATCTCGCCCGGCTCGCCCGCGTCGATCGCGTTGGCGATCCTGGCGTGCTCGGCCAGGACCTGGGCGGCGCGGTGGTCCTCGCCCTGGACGGCGCGCACGCCCATCCGCAGCTGCCGGTCGCGCAGCGACTCGTACACCCCGGAGAAGAGCTGGTGCTGCGCCGCGTCCACGATCACGCTGTGGAAGCGCCGGTCGGACTCGATGAACGCCTCGGGGTCCGACAGCAGGTCGCGCTGCTCGCGCAGCAGCGCCTCGAGGCGCTCGGTCACCGGCACGCGCCGCTCGACCACCCGCCGGGCGCAGAACGTCTCGATGAGGGCGCGCGCCTCCATCAGCTCGACGATCTCCCGGTCGCTGATCGGGGCGACGTACGCACCCCGCTTGGGCATGATCTTCAGCATGCCCTCGGCCTCCAGGGTGAGGAACGCCTCGCGCACGGGGGTCCTGCTGATGTCCAGCGCCCCGGCGATCTCGTTCTCGGAGAGGAAGAACCCCTCCTCGCCGCCGGAGCGCATGACGAGCTTCTTGACATGGGCGTAGGCGATCTCCTTGGCGGAGGCCGGCCGGCGTGACGCACTCTCATCTGGCATACGGAGAGTATGCAACCGATCGTCTCCAGGCGGAAACGCGGTCACCGCTCACCGGAGAGCGAGGTCCACACGCTCTTCACACGGGTGTAGGTCTCCACGGCCGAGGCGCCGCCCTCGCGTCCGTAGCCAGACAGGCCGATGCCGCCGAACGGCACCTGGTCGTTGATCCGGGCGTAGGTGTTGAGCCAGACGGTGCCGGCGTCGAGCCGTGCCGCGACACGGTGCGCGCGGGCCAGGCCCGTCGTCCAGATGCCCGCCGACAGGCCGAAGTCGGTGTCGTTGGCGATCCGCACGGCCTCCTCCTCCGACCCGAACCGGGTGACGGCGAGGACAGGCCCGAAGACCTCCTCCCGCATGATCTCCATCTCGGCGGTGACATCGGTGAACATCGTCGGGGAGACGTAGAAGCCACCGGCGAGCGCCGGGTCGTCGGGGACCGGGGCAGACGCGGCGAGCGTCGCGCCCTCGTCCACCGCGGTGCCGATCATCCGCAGGGTCTTGTCGCGCTGGCCCGGCGTGATCTGCGGGCCGATCTCCACGGCCGGGTCGCGCGGGTCGCCGACCCGCAGCGCCGCGGTACGGGCCGCCAGCCTGGCCGTGAACTCCGCGTGCACCTCCTCGGCGACCAGCAGCCGGGATCCGGCGATGCACGCCTGCCCGACCTCGCCGTAGATGCCGTCGACGACGCCCTCCAGGGCGGCGTCGAGGTCGGCGTCGGCGAAGACGATCTGCGGTGACTTGCCGCCGAGCTCCAGCGCGATCGGCGTCAGGTTCTCCGCGGCGGCCCGCGCGATCGCCTTGCCGGTCGCGTGGTGGCCGGTGAAGATGACGAAGTCGGTGCGCCGGTCGGCGACCAGCGCCTCGCCCGCCTCCCTGCCGCCGGTGACGACCTGGGCCACCCCGTCGGGCACCCCCGCCTCGGCCATGACCTCGGCCAGCAGCAGCGCCGTCAGCGGGGTCTCGGCGGCGGGCTTGAGCAGGCACACGTTGCCGAAGGCCAGCGCGGGCGCGAGCTTCTTGGCGGCGAAGATCAGCGGGGCGTTCCACGGCACGATCGCGGCGACGACGCCGTGCGGCTCCCGCCGGGTGTAGGTGTGGAACTCGCCCGGCACCTGGATCACATCGCCGGTGACCTTGTCGGCGTAGCCGCCGAAGTAGGCGAAGGTCTGCGCCGCCCGGTTCGCCATATGGGCGGTGTCGGCGGCGGACCTCCCCATGTTGGCGGTCTCGGTCGCGGCGAACTCCGCGGCGCGGGCGGCGATGCCGTCCGACACCGCGCGCAGGACCTCCCCGCGCCGCGTCGCGGAAGTGCCGCGCCACTCCTCCAGCGCGGCGCGGGCACGCTCGAACGCCGCGTCGATCTCGGCGGGCGTCGCGTCGGGTACCTCGCCGAGCGCCGATCCGTCGATCGGGCTGAGGACCGTCGTCATGTCAGAGCCTCGTTTCGTGTGGGGTGCGGGTGTTGGCGCGCCCGGTCCACCGGCGGGTGCCGGGGACCGGGAGGTCGAGCAGGTCGAGCGCGCGGCCGACGGTCTGGCCGATGATCTCGCCGACCGTGGCGGGCCTGGTGTAGAAGGCGGGGACGGGCGGCATGATGATCGCTCCCGCGGCGGTGGCGTCGGTCATCAGCCGCAGGTGCCCGGCGTGCAGCGGTGTCTCACGGAGCAGGAGGACCAGCCGCCGCCGCTCCTTCAGCATGACGTCGGCGGCACGGGTGAGGAGGTTCTCGTCGTAGCAGTTGGCGATCCCCGACAGGGTCTTGACGCTGCACGGCGCGACGAGCATCCCGTGCACCGGGAACGAGCCGCTGGCCAGGGGCGAGCCCAGGTCGTTGTCGGCGTGGACGACGTCGGCCAGCGCGGTGACCTGCCGGACGGTCAGGTCGGTCTCCTCGGTGATCGAGGCGCGTCCGGCGTGGGTGAGGATCAGATGGGACTCCACGCCGGGCAGTTCGGACAGCAGTTCCAGGGCGCGGACGCCGAGGGCCGCGCCGGACGCGCCCGACATGCCGACGACCACGCGCTTCACGACACCTCCCGGTGGTGGTCGAAGGCGCCGAATCCGCCGCCGAAGAACAGCAGCGGGTCGCCTTCGCGGGCGCACAGGCTGCGCACCCGGCCCAGGACGATGACGTGGTCGCCGCCCGGGTGGACGGCCTCCACGTCGCACTCCAGATGGGTCATGGCCGCGGGCACGACCGGGACCCGGTGCCTCCCGAACTCCACCGGCAGCCCGGCGAAGTGGTCGGCGCCGCGGGAGGCGAACCGCCGGGCGATGGCGTGCTGGCGGGTCGCCAGGACGTTCACGGTGAACATCCCGTGCGTCACGACGGCCTCGGTGGTGCGGGCGCCGGTGGTGAGGCAGACCAGCAGCAGCGGCGGGTCGAGGGAGACCGAGGTCAGCGAGTTGACCGTCATGCCGTGCGGCTCATCGGCCGTACCGGTGGTGACGACGGCGACGCCGGTGGCGAACCGTCCCATGGTCCGGCGCAGCTCGGCCGCCTCGACGGCGCCGGGCGGGGTGCCGGCGCAGCGTTCCGGGGCGGTCACCGGTATCTGACCTCGAACGTCAGGCAGCCCTCGTGGCTGACCCACGGACCGTGCTCCATGCCGGGCGGGCGGCAGGCGTACATGCCGGCGGTGAACGTCTCGCCGAGCCGCAGATCGGTGATGGAGCCCTCCAGGATGTAGACCTCCTCCCAGAAGTCATGGATCTGGACGCCGTTGGGCGTGGTGTCGGTACCCGGCTCGAAGCGCAGGATCCGGGTGGCGACGCCGGGCCCCGCCTGGGCCAGGACGCGCTCGGTCAGCTCCGGCACCACTCCCGCGCACGGGGTGAAGCCGACGTCGGTGACGGGGAAGAACTCGAACTCGGGCTTGGACATGCTGGGCTCTCCGTACGGGGGGTCGGGTCAGGTGAGGTCGTAGCCGGCCAGGAAGCGCTCCACCTCGGCCTGCTCCCTGTCGAAACCGTAGTTGCGGGCTGCGTATCCCTTGGCGACGAAGGGCGCTCCGGCGTAGAACATCTCATACTGGTGGTGGCGGCCCGCGAATTCACTGCCGATGACGTCCCACGCCAGACGGAACAGCTTGATCCGCTCGACGGCAGGCACGCCGGGTGACTGGACGTAGCGGTCGAGGTCGGCGCGCGGGCCCTCGGCGTGGAGG
>JAFACJ010000008.1 GCA_023425615.1 Actinomycetes bacterium | reverse complement strand
GCGTTGTCGGCGGCCAGCACCAGGTCGCAGGCGTAGGCGAGATGGCAGCCGATCCCGGCGGCGGTGCCGTTGACCGCCGCGATGACGGGCTTCTCGCAGTCCTGCACCGCCGCGATGAGCTTCTGCGCCCCGTTCGCGATGGCCCGTGCCACCGAACCGGCGGGGTTGTCGGGCATCCCCTCGGGCGGCGGCGGAGCGGGCGTGGCCGGTGCGCCCAGGGCGGCGCCGGTGCAGAAGTGCCTGCCGCCCGCGCCGGTGAGCACGACCGCCCGCACCCGGGCGTCGGCGCTCGCCTCCGCCAGCCGGGCGATGATCTGCTCCCGCTGGACGGGGGTGATGGAGTTGCCGGCCTGGGGGCGGTTGAGCGTCAGCCGGGCGACGCCGCCCTCCCCCACCTCCCACAGGAGCACGGGTTCCGGCTGCATCGATGGTGCTGGCAAGGGCCTGCCGCCTTTCTCGCAAGGTAAGTGTAAATTATATAAAACATCATCAATCCGGAAGTCTGGGGAGCGCGTGAACGACAAGGTCTACATCCACGAGTTCATCCACATCACCAAGCAGAACCGCGCCCGCTACATGCACCACATGACCGCCAACTGGAGCCCGATCGCCCAGGAGCAGCGGCACCAGCTCTGCTACGGGGTGTGGGGCGTGGTCGGCAGCACCGGCCCCTGGCCCCAGACGGTGAACATGTGGGAGGAGGACGGGTTCGACGGCCTCGCCGCCTCGTTCCGGCTGGAGTTCGGCAACAGGATCCTCCAGGACCCGGCGCTGGAGAAGTGGTGGGCCGCCGCCGCCGACCTGCGCTCGGGCGGCTTCGACCGGATCGTCGTCCCCCATCCGCAGACCCTGACCATCGAGGAGCTGTGCGCGGAGGGCGTGCGCGGCGAGGTCTACGCGCACGAGCTCGTCAAGGTCGAGCCCGGCACGGCCTGGCGCTTCCTCGACGCCGCCGTGGAGGGCGCGCAGGCGGCGCGGGAGCGCACCGGATGGCGGCTCGCCGGGGCGTGGGCCACCGCGATGCACCACCTCGACGAATGCCTGCTGCTGTGGGCGATCCCGACCTGGGAGGAGTGGGGCGCGGTGGAGAAGGAACAGGTCAGGGGGGATGATGCGCTGCTGTCCAAGGCAGGCGAGCTCGTCCGGGACCGGGAGCGGATCCTGCTGGTGGACGCCCCGCTCTCCCCGTTCCGCACCGGCCGCCAGCCCTCCCGCGAGGACCGCACCGACTGGACCGACTGAAGAACGGTCTCCTGAAAGGCAGAGGCGGCGTCGATCCCTCATCTCGGCGCCGCCCCGGCCCGTCTTCAGTCCGTGCCGAGGATCGACACGAAGCTCACCATCTCCCCCGGGTAGCCTCCCAGATTGTGGGTGAGCGCCAGGGAGCGGGAGCCGTAGGTGGAGACGCGCCGCTCGGCCGGCGCCTCCCCGCGCAGCTGGAGCCACGCCTCGAACATCATGCGCAGGCCGGACGCCCCCACCGGATGCCCGAACGACTTGAGCCCGCCGTCGGGGTTGACCGGCAGCTCGCCGTCCAGGTCGAAGGCGCCGTCCAGGATCCGCTTCCAGGCCGTGCCGCGCTCGGCGAGCTGGAGGTCCTCCACCAGCACCAGCTCGGTGGGGGTGAAGCAGGCGTGGACCTCGGCCATGGCCAGCTCGTCGGCGGGCGAGGTGATACCGGCCTGGGCGTAGGCGTCGCGCGCTGAGGCGGCGACCTCGGGGAACGTCGTGTAGTCGTAGGCGGGGTCCATCAGGCCGGAGCCGTCCCCGGAGACGAACGACAGCGCCTTGATGAACAGCGGCTTGTCGGTGTACCGGTGGGCGTCCTCGGCCCGTACGACGATCGCCGCCGCCGAGCCGTCCGCCACGCCCGCGCAGTCGAAGACCGACAGGCCCCCGGCCACCGCGGGCATCGCGCACAGCTTCTCGACCGACATCTCCTTGCGGAACTGGGCACGGGGATTGCGCGCCCCGTTGGCGTGGTTCTTGGAGGCGATGCGCGCCAGCACCGTCTTCAGCTCCCCGATGTCGACGCCATAACGGCGCGCGTAGGCGGGGGCGACCATGGAGAACATCGCGGCGGCCGTCAGCGTGCGCTGGGTGCCGTCGTTCGGGATCGGGAAGGCGTTGAGCCCCTGGTACCCGGAGTCCTTCACCTTCTCCACGCCGACGGCCATCGCCACGTCGTAGGCGCCGCTGGCCACCGCGTAGGCGGCCTGGCGCAGCGCTTCGGAACCGGTCGCGCAGTAGTTCTCGACCCGCGTGACGGGCTTGTCCTTCAGCCGCAGCGGCTTGGAGAGCGTCAGGCCGCTCATGCCCGACTGGGCGGTGCCCAGCCAGTAGGCGTCCACCTGCTCCTTGTCGACACCGGCGGAGGCGAACGCCTCTCCGGTGGACTCCAGCAGCAGTTCGTCGACGCCCTTGTCCCAGTGCTCGGTGAAGCGGGTGCAGCCCATGCCGACGATGGCGACCCGGTCCTTGATGCCGTGCGAGCCCATCTCAGGCCTCCTTCTCCGGCTGCCGCGCCGGTTCCGCCAGCGGCCGCGCCTTCCAGAAGTAGTTGTGGATCCCGTCGGAGGTGAACAGCCTGCGGAACGTCGGCTCGACCCTGCCGCCGATCGCGACGTCCTCCTCGTTGACGTCGGTGAGCTCAATGGGCAGCCGGCCGCCGCCGTCGAAGTCCACGACGGCGAACACCACGGGCGGGCTCGGCGAGTAGGCGAGCCTGTCGATGGTGAAGGTGACGATCGTGCCCGCCGTCGCGGCCATGGGGACGGCGTCGCCGTCCAGCGGCGAGGGCGGCATACGGACCATCCCGTCCTCGCCCTTGGAGCCGACGAAGCCGAACTTCCAGTCGCTGTTGCGGTTGGCGGCCGAGGAGGACGGACGCGCGGGCTCGGGCCTGCGCGGCGGTTCGACCGGCAGCAGCCCGCGCCAGGCCAGGTAGGTGCCGTAGGAGACCGGGGCTCCCGCGGCGATCTGCGCCTTCACCGGGCGCTCCTGCCGGTGGGAGGCCAGTGCGGCGGTGGTGCGGAAGACCAGCGCGTCCGCGCCGTCGGCCAGCGTCAGCAGGACGATGACCCGGCCCTCGGCGGGGTCGGCCTCCAGCGCCGCGGCCAGCAGC
>JAFACJ010000004.1 GCA_023425615.1 Actinomycetes bacterium | reverse complement strand
CCTCCACGGACACCGGTCGGCGGACACCTGCGCGGCGTCCGTGCCTCTACCGTGCCACGGTACGTACACCGTAAACAAGATGTAATCCGTACGTTCTCGGTGCCGGGGGGCGGAGAAGGCGTCGGGTCGCGGCCGGCGGGCGCTGCTACCGTGGCCGTACGGGCACGTCAGGGCGTGCCACGGTGGAAGGGACGGAGATGGCGAAGAACGCGGCAGGCCACGCCGAGCGGCGGACGCTGACGCGGGAGTCGATCGTGCGGGCCGCCATCGCGATCATCGAGCGGGACGGCGCCAAGGCGCTGTCCATGCGCAAGGTCGCCACCGAACTCGGCGTGGGCACGATGTCCCTGTACAACCATGTACCCGACCGCGAGGCGCTGATCGAGGGCGTCGCCCAGAGCGTGCTGGAGGGCCTGGACGTCCCCGAGGAGGCCGCCAACCCCGACCAGGACTGGAAGGTCAACGCCCGCGCCATCGTCGACGCCTTCCGCGCGGTCGCCGGCCGCCATCCCCGCAGCATGCACCTGGTCATGACCAGCAGGATCGACCTGGAGTTCAAGTGGCGCGCGGCCGAGCGCTCACTGCGGCTCCTGGCCGCCGCGGGATTCGACGGCGAGACGTCCGTGCGGGCGCTGCGGGCGCTGATGTCGTATGCGATCGGCTCCCAGATGATGGCGCACGGGGCGCTTCAGACGCCCGACCAGATGCCCGAGACCGCGCTCCTGCCCGTCCAGGCCGATCCGGAGCGCTTCCCTCATGTCATCGCCCTGACGCCCGAGCTCCTGCGCGGCGATCTGGAGACCGACTTCGCGGTCGGTCTGGAGATGCTGCTGTCCGCCCTCGACCGGCTCCCCCGCGGCTGACCGCTCAGGCCGTCCGCATCAGCTCCACCGCCGACAGGAACAGCTCGAGCCCGAACTCGAAGTCCGCGTCCGAGCCGTGTTCGACGAGTTCGCCGGGAAGCGACACCACATGGGGGAACCTCCCCGCCCCCAGGGCGCGGACGGCCTCGACCGGGTTCCCGGCCTCCCGGGCCAGCATCCTGCCCATCCCCGCCTCCCGCAGCTGGGAGCCCAGCACGTAGGCCATCAGCGACCGCACCACGTGCACCGACACCGGCCCGTCCAGTCCGGCCCGCGCGCACAGGGACAGGCCGCGCTCGATCGCCCGCAGCCCGACGGGGATCCCCGCGCCGCTCTCCAGGACCAGCGCCAGGCTCCGCGGATACTCCTGGGCGACCGCGCGGAAGGCACGGACCAGGCTCCGCGCCTCGTCCTTCCAGTCGCCCGGGTCGCCGTCCTCGCCCTCGGGGACGTCCAGGGCCGCCATCACGTACTCCGCGATGGCCTCGATGAGCGCGTCCTTGCCGTCCACGTGCCGGTACATGGCCATCGCGCTCACCCCCAGCGCCTCCCCCACGGCCCGCATCGACAGCGCTCCTGGACCCTCGCGCTCGACCAGTTCCACGGCGGTGTGCACGATGAGCTCACGGGTGAGCACCACCCGCATCACCCGTGGCGGCGCCTGTCTTGCCACCCGGCCTCCCCTCGTCCGCGACGGCCGGGTCTCACCCTACGGCCTGCTTCCCGGCCGTCCGACGCCCTGTGGGTACAGCGTATGCGGAGTTTACGATGTACCTATCGTGGTCGGCGGGCCACGGGCGCCACCCGGCCTTCCCCGGGTGGCGGCCCAAAGGCCGCGGCCGGGTCAGGGCAGGCGGGGCAGCTTGGCGCAGTTCGAGGTCGCGGGCTTGCCGTTGAGGCGGTCGGTGATCCAGGAGATCGCGTCGCCCTGGTCGGTGAGCAGCGGCGCGAAGTGGTTGGTGAGGAGCCTGTCGCCGAGGTTGGACAGCTTGACGGGGTGGTAGGTGAGCCTGGCGTCCTTGGCGCACCAGTCCACGGCCAGCCGGCGCACCTGGCTGTGGAGCACGATGTCGTCCAGCACCCCGGTGGTGACGCGGACGGGCCCTGACGGCCTGAGGCCGCCCAGGCGCTGCCGGGCGAGCACCTTCTTCACGGTGGGCTCGGCCGCGATGATCCGCGAGAGCGACTTCCCGTCGGTGGTCCACTGCTTGCTGGTGGAGAAGGCGTAGCGGAAGATGGCGTCGCCGACGCACATGGTGGACAGGTCGGCGAGCGCGGCGCGGCCCTTGGCGTTGATGTGGGCGTCGATGACCGGCTTGATGGCCGGGTAGTTCTGCGCGAGCCCGTTGATGGCCCAGCCCAGCGCCCCGGCCAGCGCGCTGCCGTCGATGCCCTTGATGACCTCGGTGAGATCGGCCGGAGGCGCGCCCGCGTAGGTGCCGGAGAGGCGGAGTTCGGGGGCGTAGCTCGACTGGAGTTCAGCGGCGGCGGCGCTGGCTCCGCCGCCCTGGCTGTATCCGTACAGGCCGACGCGGGAGGAGGAGGCGAGCGAGGTGCGGGGCAGCCGGAAGGCGGCGCGGGCGGCGTCCAGCAGCGCGTGCGCCTGGTCGAACCGCTCGGCGTAGGCGTGGATGCGGTCGGTGGCGCCCAGTCCGATGTAGTCGGTGAGCACGACGGCGACGCCCTGGTTGAGAAGACGGTAGACCGCCAGGTCCTCATACGCGACGGAGATCGTCTCGCTGCTGAAGACCAGCGGGTTCTCCAGGGCGAAGGAGGGTGCGCACTGGTCGCCCTGGCCCATCGTGCCGGCCGCCATCGCGACCAGCGGGCGCGGGCCGCGGCCCTTCCAGGGCTTGGTCGGTTCGATGTAGGCGCCGGTGGCGGCGGCCGGCCTGCCGCCGGAGTCGGTGGTCTTGTACATCAGGCGGGTGGCCCTGCCGGGGAGCGGACCGTCGACGCCGGGGAGCGTGAGCGCGAGCGGCAGGTGCTCGGTCCGGATCAGCGCGCCGTTCTCGTGGGGCAGGTGCTCCGGCGGATCGTAGAAGGCGGGGATCGTGACGCCGCGCGACACCTCGCGGGGGGAGGCGGCGGCCGAGGCGGTCGACGAGGCCGCCAGGAGCGCGACGGCGGCGAGCCCGGCTGCGGGCAGTCCCCAGCCGCGGAACATCGAACCTGACCGGAGAGTCTTCAACGCCAGCCCCCATCTGTCTGTTTCTTCTAGCCGATCGGCAAGTTGATCGGAGGCTAGCCCGGTCTTCACATGTCAAGTAACCCACCAGTAGGTTACGGGAGAGTAACTTTTCCCTCTCCCCTGGTGGCGGCCCCGCCGTCCCGGAATCCGGACACCGGATGCCCGGGAAACGGCGGCCTGTCGCTCAGAGGGACGGCACGGGCTGGGGCGGCGGCGGGCCGACGTAGCGGGCGGACGGTCTGATGATCTTGCTGTCGTCCGCCTGCTCCAGGATGTTCGCGGTCCAGCCGACCACGCGGGCCGCCGCGAACGTCGGGGTGAACATCGAGCGGGGCATGCCGCTCAGCTCCATCACCACACCGGCGTAGAACTCGACGTTGGTGTGCAGTTCCCGGCCCGGCTTGAGCTCGGCGAGGATCTCCACCACGCGCCGCTCCACCCGGGTGGCGAAGTCCACCAGCTCGCCGCCGAACCCCTGGGCGATGCCCCTCAGCATCCGGGACCGTGGGTCCTCGGTGCGGTAGACGGGGTGGCCGAAGCCCATGATGCGCTCGCCCGCCAGCACGTGCTCGCGGATCCACGGGTCGATCCGGTCGGGCGTGCCGATCTCGTCCAGGGTGTCCAGGGCGCGGCTGGGGGCTCCGCCGTGCAGCGGTCCGGACAGCGCGCCGAGCGCGCCCACCACGCAGGCCACCAGGTCCGCGCCGGTCGAGGCGATCACCCGGGCGGTGAAGGTCGAGGCGTTGAAACCGTGGTCGATCGTGGAGATGAGGTACTTCTCGATGGCCGCCGCGCGGGCAGGCTCGGGCACCTCGCCGGTCAGCATGTACAGGTAGTTCGCCGCGTACGGCAGATCGTCGCGGGGCTCGACCGGTTCCAGCCCCTCCTGAATGCGGTGCAGCGCCGTCAGGACGGTCGGGACCAGCGCGCTCACGAAC
>JAFACJ010001023.1 GCA_023425615.1 Actinomycetes bacterium | reverse complement strand
CGCTGGAGGACGCCTGCCGCCTGGTCTCCGCGCGGGCCGGGCTCATGCAGGCGCTGCCTCCGGGCGGGGCCATGCTCGCCGTGGCCGCCGACGAGGAGACCATCGGCGCCGACCTGGAGGGATCCGGCGTCTGCCTCGCCGCGGTCAACGGCCCGCGCTCGGTCGTGGTGTCGGGCGCCGCGGAGTCCGTCGCCGCGCTCGCCGCGCGCTGGAGCGCGCTGGGTCTGAAGGTGAAGCCGCTGCGCATCAGCCATGCCAGCCACTCGCCGCTGATGGACCCGATGCTCGACGCGTTCGCCGAGGTCGCGCGCGGCATCGCCTACGCCGCGCCGCGCGTCCCGCTGGTCTCCACGGTCACCGGGCGGTTCGCCGCGCCGGAGGAGATGTGCGACCCCCGCTACTGGGTCCGCAACGTCCGGGAAGCCGTTCGTTTCCACGCCGGTATGCGCGCGTCGCACGACCACGGCGTCACCCGCCATGTCGAGATGGGGCCGGGCGGAGTGCTGACCGGCATGGCCGAGCAGTGCCTGGGCGCGGACGCCGAGGTGCTCACCGGGACCCTCCTCCCCGGCCGGTCCGAGCCGGAGGCCGTCCTCACCGCGCTGGCACGGCTGCACGTGCGAGGCGAGGACGTCGACTGGACGGCGGTGGCCGCGCCCGCCGCGCCGCGGCGGGTGGCGCTGCCGACCTACGCCTTCCAGCGCCGCAGGCACTGGCCCGACCTGTCCGGCACCGTGCCGGAGGCACCGCCCGAGGCGGGTTCCGGGCCTGCTCCCGAGCCGCAGCCGGCCGAGGTTGACGCCGACGCCGACTGGGCCGAGCGGATGGCCGGTCTGCCCGGACCGGTCCGCGCACGCGCCCTGCTCGAACTGGTACACGCCGCCACGGCCCTGGTCCTCGGGCACGCGAACGGCGCGGAACTGGAGGCGGAGGCACCGTTCAAGAGCCTGGGGCTCGACTCGTTGTCGGCCGTCGAGTTCCGCAACCGCCTCACCGCCACGACGGGGCTGCGGCTGTCCCCGGCGCTGACCTACAACCATCCGACGCCCGCCGCCGTCGCCGCGCACCTGGACGCCCTGGTCACCGGGGCCGAGGCCGAGGCGACCGCGGAAGCCGCGGCACCGGACGCCGAGCCGATCGCGATAGTCGGCATGGCCTGCCGCTTCCCCGGCGGGGTGACCTCGCCGGAGGAGCTGTGGCGGCTGGTCGCCGAGGGCCGCGACGCCATCGGCGGCTTCCCGACCGACCGGGGCTGGGACCTGGACGGCCTGTACGACCCCGACCCTGCCGCGCCCGGCCGCTCCTACGTCCGCTCCGGCGGGTTCCTCGACGACGCCGGCGCCTTCGACACCGACTTCTTCGGGATCAACCCGCGCGAGGCGCTGGCCATGGACCCCCAGCAGCGGCTGCTCCTGGAGACCTCCTGGGAGTCTCTGGAACGCGCGGGCATCGACCCGCACGGCCTGCGCGGCACCCGGACCGGTGTGTTCGTCGGCGCGATGTCGCAGGACTACGGGCCACGGCTGCACGAGGGCGCCGACGGCCTGGACGGGTATCTGCTGACCGGCGGCACCGCCGGCGTCGCCTCCGGCCGGATCTCCTACACCCTCGGGCTGGAAGGCCCCGCGATCACCGTCGACACCGCCTGCTCGTCCTCGCTCGTCGCGCTGCACCTGGCGGCGCGCGCGCTGCGGCAGGGCGAATGCGGCATGGCGCTGGCCGGAGGCGCGGCCGTCATGGCCAATCCCGGCATGTTCGTGGAGTTCAGCCGGCAGCGGGGACTGGCTCCCGACGGCCGCTGCAAGGCCTTCTCCGCCTCCGCCGACGGCACCGCCTGGGCGGAGGGCACCGGGATGCTCGTGCTCGAACGCCTGTCGGACGCCCGCCGCAACGGCCATCGGGTCCTGGCTCTGGTCGCCGGGTCCGCCGTCAACCAGGACGGCGCGAGCAACGGGCTGACCGCGCCGAACGGCCCGTCCCAGGAGCGGGTGATCCGGCTGGCGCTCGCCGACGCGGGGCTGTCCCCCGGCGACATCGACGCGGTCGAGGCGCACGGCACGGGCACCGCGCTCGGCGACCCGATCGAGGCGGAGGCGCTCCTCGCCGCCTACGGCCGTGACCGTCCCGCCGAACGGCCGCTGCGGCTGGGCTCGCTGAAGTCCAACATCGGGCACGCGCAGGCCGCCGCGGGAGTCGGCGGGGTCATCAAGATGGTCATGGCGCTCGCGCACGGCGAACTGCCCCGCACGCTGCACGTGGACGAGCCGACACCGCACGTGGACTGGTCGTCGGGCGCGGTCTCCCTGCTCACCGAGCCGGTGCCGTGGCCCGCGGACGAGGACAGGCCACGGCGCGCCGCGGTCTCCTCCTTCGGCATCAGCGGCACCAACGCCCATCTGATCCTGGAGCAGCCGCCCTCTCCGAGCCCGGCGGCCCCGGAGGCTCCAGAGGCCCCGGAGGCTCCGGCGGCCGGGGAGGACCGGGAGCCCGAGCCCCTCCCCTGGGTCCTGTCGGCGCGGTCCGACGCGGCGCTGCGGGATCTGGCCGGGCGGGTCGCGGCGCGGGCGCGGGGCCGGTCGCCGGTCGAGGTCGGCGC
>JAFACJ010000964.1 GCA_023425615.1 Actinomycetes bacterium | reverse complement strand
CTCGCCGAACTCGACGGACCGCTCCCCGACCGGGGCGACGGTGCCCTGCGCGCCGTCGAACGGCTGCTGGAGACCGGCGTCCGGACCGCGACCCACTCCTCCGGCCCCCGGTTCTTCCATCTGGTGGTGGGCGGCTCCACCCCGGCGGCCATGGCAGGGGACTGGACCACCTCCCTGCTCGACCAGGTCAGTGGGATCTGGGTCGCCTCACCGCTGGCGGCCCAGGTGGAGACGACCGTGCTGCGATGGCTGAAGGACCTGTTCGGGATCCCCCGGTCCTACGGCGGTGTGCTCACACCCAGCGCGACGTTCGCGCACGTCACCGGGCTGGCGTGCGCGCGGACGTGGTGGGGTGAGCGCCACGGAGCCGACGTGGCCGCCCAGGGTCTGGCGGGGCTGCCGCCGATGCCCGTGTTCAGCAGCGGGCTGGTGCATCCCAGCACGCGCAGGGCGCTTCAGATCCTCGGCCACGGCAGGGACACCTTGCGCACGTTCGCCCGTGACGACACCGGGCGGATCGACATGGCGGCGATGGAGGCGGCACTGGCCGACCTCGGCGGCGCTCCCGCGATCATCGTCGGCAACCTGGGCGAGGTCCACAGCGGTGACAGCGACCCCCTGGCCGACCTCGCCGACCTCGCCGACCGGTACGGCTCCTGGCTGCACGTCGACGCGGCGTTCGGCATGTTCGCCGCCCTCTCCCCCCGCTCCTCGCACATGACCGCCGGCGTGGAGCGGGCCGATTCGATCACCGCGGACGGCCACAAGTGGCTGAACGTCCCCTACGAGAGCGGTTTCTCGTTCCTCCGCGACCCCGCTCTCCAGTCCCGCGCCTTCGGCGGCTGGGGAGTCCCCTATCTGCCCGAGGCCGGGGACGAGCAGATCGACTACAACTCCCTGGGGCCGGAGTCGTCCCGCAGGGCACGGGCGCTGCCGATCTGGGCGACGCTCAGCGCCTACGGACGGGAGGGCTACCGGAAGATGGTCGAGCGGCACCTCGACGTCGCCTCGCACCTGGGTGCGATGGTCGAGGAGGACCCCGACCTGGAGCTCCTGGCCCCGGTGCGGCTGTGCATCGTGTGCTTCCGCTACCGTCCGCCGGGGGTGCCCGAGGAGCGGCTGGACGAGCTGAACACACGTCTGGGAGAGGCGCTGCTCGCCGACGGACGCGTCTATGCGGGGACCTCGACGTACCGGGGGATGAAGGTGCTCCGGGCCGCCATCGTCAACTGGCGCACCACGGACGGCGACGTCGAGCTCCTGCTCCAGGTGCTCCGCGAACTGGGCCCCGGCCTCGCCCGGGAACTGCGGTGAGGAGGACCGGCTTCCCCGGGGCCCCTGGACCCGGGGGTCAGCACGGCCGGAGGACGTCGCCGTCCTCGTCGTACTCGGTGCACACCAGCTCGTCCGGGTCGTGCCCCAGGTCGGCGAGGATCGCGCACGCCTCCTCCAGGTCCTCGTGGTACCGCCGGTATCCGTCCCGGTCCCCCGACCTCGCCAGATGCAGGACCGCCGTCCTCCGGTCCGCGATCATCCAGGAGCCGTGACGCATGATCCATGCGCCTTCCGGTGCTCCAGCCGGTCTCCGCGTCACCGTGCCTCCCGTTCGGTAGGAGTACTCAGCCGATCTCCTCGATGGCCTCTCTGAGCGCCCTCTCCCATGCACGGCGATGTTCCTCGGTGATGGTGTGGCGCTCGCCGCCCTTGCCGACGACTCGTCCCCCGGGAGCTCTGAGGGCGCCCAGAAGACGTTCCCTCCAGCCTTCCGGTTTCTCGTCCCTCTCGGCCAGGTAGTCGCCGAGTTCCCAGGGCCATCCCGGGCGCCGGTGGAGACCCCTGTGCTCCGAGTAGTCCAGGACGTCTCCGCTGTGCAGGAGGTCGGCCACGAGTTCCCTGGCCTTCCGCGCGTGGAGGGCCTCGGAGTCCATCAGGCCGGCGGCCTGGCGCTCGAACACGGTGCCCAGATACCAGTAGTGGCTCCTGTAGTGCTCGGGCCTCACGGCTCCCAGGGCTCTCTCCAGCCGGTAGACCACCGGCCTGCGCCGCACCTCGGGAACCAGGGGTGCTTCCAGGGAGTACCAGCTCTTGACGCTTCTCACCAGATCCGGCTTGACCGGCCTGCCCAGCTTCGCACTCAGCTCGTCGGCCACCTCCTCGGAGGTCACGGGGCGCCCGAGACGGGCGGCCATGTCCGTGATCGTCTGCCGGACGAGGTCGGGGGAGACGGTGGGTGCAGGCGGCATGACCGTCCTCTCCTCCCGGGCGGGCCGAGCGGTGGTTCGGATACCCGCACCCTAACAGGGTGATGTCGCGGCGGGCCGCGGCCGAGAAGCCCGCCGCGCTCGTCAGCACCGCGACGGCGAGCAGGATCGCGAGACCGGTCAGGTCGGGATCGGGTGCGACGGGGTCGGGTACGTGCTGGAAGATCCCGAGGTCGCGGAGGGACTGAGGCACGCCGAGCAGGCCGCCCAGGAAGGC
This sequence comes from Actinomycetes bacterium, assembly GCA_023425615.1. Classification (GTDB taxonomy): domain Bacteria; phylum Actinomycetota; class Actinomycetes; order Streptosporangiales; family Streptosporangiaceae; genus Actinocorallia. The sequence goes on along the minus strand of JAFACJ010000964.1, from coordinate 3,698 downwards.
GAGGGTGCCGCTGGCCGCCAGCGGCGCCCAGGCCAGCCAGGCGATACGGGGGCGCAGGCCGACCAGGAGCGCGGTCCATCCGGCCGCGGCCGCCGCCGCGGGCCACTGGCCGACGCAGAAGGCGAAGGCGCGTACCGCCACGTCGGTGCCGGTGATGGTCAGCGGCGCGATGAGCGCGCCGGCCGCTCCCGCGGTCAGGAGGATCACGGCGCTGCCGGCGGCGGTCACCGCCGTGTTCCAGGCCAGTGGCCGCCAGCGGGCGGTCCCGGCGGCCAGCATGAGGTCGCTCAGCCCCTCGTGCTCCTCGCGTCCGGCGCGGAGGACGCCCAGCACGGCGAACGCGGCGACGGCCAGGCCCACGAGCGTCCCGCAGTAGGAGAAGTAGGCGGCCACGGGGTCGCCCGAGCCCAGTTGTTCTCCCAGGAAGCCGCCCAGGTCGCCCTTCCGGCTCTGCTCGACGGCGGCCGATCCCATGGCCGCGAACAGCGTCCCGATACAGGTCACCGCGACGGTCCACGCCAGGATGGTCCCCCGCGTCAGCCGCACCACCAGGCGCCGGCCGGAGCGGATGTTCAGGCGCCTGCCGCCGGTGTCGTGCGACGGCAGCAGGCCCGCGCCGTATTCGCGCCGCCCGGACAGCCGCACGGCTCCCCCGGCCAGTGCCGCGGCGATACCGGTGGAGAACGCCAGGGGCCACCATCGGTCATCGGTGAACGGCCCCGCGGTGGCGCGCAGGGCGAGCGGGCTCAGCCAGTTCAGCCAGCCGATGTCCCGGGTGTCGGCGAAGGCGCGGACGGCGAACGCGGCGCCGAACGCGGCGAATCCCAGGACGCGGGCGGCCCTGGCCGTGGGGACGAGCTGCGCGAGCAGCACCGTCAGCGCTCCCAGCACCAGGAAGGTCACGCCGATGACCGCTCCGAAGAGCACGGCCCCCGGCCAGGTGACGCCGTCCACGCCGCCGGACGCCGCCCCCACGGCCAGTGCGCAGCCTCCCGCCAGGACGGACGCCACCGCGAGCAGCACGGTGCAGGCGCCGCGCAGGAGACCTCCGCGGTCGGTCCCGCAGGCCAGCAGGAGCTCCCACGTTCCGTCCTCTTCGGCCGCGCGTGTCAGTGCGACCGCCAGCAGCACCGCCATGACGGCCGCGAGGAGGGTGACGATGGCGCCGATCTCCCAGGCGAACATCTGGGCAGGCGTGCCCGAGGCGGGCAGGTCGCCGTACAGCAGTGTGGTGGCGGCGTCGTGCCGCAGCATGTCGACGGCCGCCTGCCGCTCCCGCGGCGTGGGATAGGTCGTCTGGTAGGGCGACACGGTACCGCCGCTCAAGGCGATCAGCAGCACCGTCCAGGAGGCGATCAGCAGGCGGTGGCGGCGGAGCATCAGCCTTACGGCGCTGCTCATCGCGCCGCCACCTGGTAGTGGCGCAGGAACAGGTCTTCCAGGCTCGCCGGGGTGCAGGTGATGTCCTGGGCGTCGGCCGCGGCCAGCAGGGTGAGGACGGCGGGTACCAGTTCGCGGTCGACACTCAGCCGCACTTCGCGGTCCTCCCCCGTCGGCCCTGCCGTATCGGGCAGGCCGAGGGAGCGCAGTTCCGCCCCCACGGCTCCGGCCCGCGCGCCGTCGATCCGGGCGGTGATGCGGGAGGCGGCCAGGTGCCGCATCTCATCCAGCCGCCCGGCTTCCACCAGACGACCGTCCTTGATGATCGACACCGCCTCGCAGACGTCCTCGACCTCGGCGAGGATATGGCTGGACAGCAGCACCGTGCGGCCCGCGGCGACCGCGTCACGCACGCACCGCTGGAACACCTCCTCCATCAGGGGGTCGAGCCCCGAGGTCGGCTCGTCCAGGATGAGCAGGTCGGTGGGCGCAGCGAACGCCGCGACGAGCGCCACCTTCTGCCGGTTGCCCTTGGAGTAGGCGCGCACCGGTTTGCGCACCTGCAGCGCGAAGTCGGCGGCCAGCCGCCGTTCGGCCGCCTCATCGCGTGTGCCGCGCAGCCCGGCCAGCGCGTCGAGCACCTCCTGGCCGGTCAGGTTCGGCCACAGGTTCACCTCCCCCGGCACATAGGAGACACGGCGGTTGATCCGGGCGGCCTGGACCGCCGGATCGAGCCCCAGGACGCGGACCCGTCCCGCACTGGCCCGGTACAGCCCGAGCAGCACCCTGATCACCGTCGATTTCCCCGCCCCGTTGGGACCCAGGAAACCGTGCGCCTCCCCCGCCCCGCCCCGCAGGTCCAGGCCGCTGACGGCGGCGAAGGCACCGAAGCGCTTGTCCAGCCCCCGCACCTCGATCACTGCGTCACCTTTCATCGGCTCCGCGCCTCCTCGATCGCCGCCACCAGCGCGTCGGCCATGGCCCGGTCCAGCCCGCGGTGCCTCTTCTCGGAGAGCGCCACGAACAGGTCGGCGGCCCGCCGGACGATGTCCAGATCCACCGACCGGGCCAGCCGCGGCAGCTCGTCCCCCGCGTGCCGGACGAAGCGCTCCACGACCGCGGCCGCGGTCTGCTCGATCTCCTCCTGGCTCATCTCCCCCTGCGACTCGTACCGTTCGGTGACCCTGCCGAACACCTCGACGCTCTCGGCCCAGCGCGCCTCGTCGAACCCCTGGTAGACAGCTTCGACCTCCGGCGGCATCTCGCCCCGGTAGAACGCCAGCTCCACGAAGTCCCGCTCCCTCCGCACCGTCCGGCGCACCCGCTCGTCGCCGGCCCGGCTCTCGGCCCTGGCGTAGAAACGCGCGATCACCGCGGGCAGGGGCGACAGGTCGTCGTGCCGTTCGACGGCGGTGATCAGCCGCTTCACCTGCTCGTACCTGGCCTGTACCTGTTCGAGCTGCTCCTCCAGCGCGACGACCGTGGCGTTCAGGTCGGCCAGCACCGACGCGCGGTCCGTCACCGCCGGTTCCCGCTCGGGGTCGCCGTCCGGGTGCAGCATCCCCCCGACCCGCGACAGCGGCACGCCCGCCTGGACCAGCCAGCGGATCCGGATCAGGCGCGCCACATGCGCCAGGTCGTAGTCACGAAAGCCCTCGCGGCGCTCCGGGATCGGGAGCAGCCCTATCTGGTGGTAGTACCGGACCGTCCGCACCGTGGTACCGGCGAGATCGGCCAGCTCTTTCACGCGCACGGCACCAGCATGGGGTGTGACGTCACGTCACGGTCAAGCCCGGGTCGTCGGAGGACGGGGTCACCACGAGGACGGGTACCTCGGGGTCGATGCGCGCCTTGGGGTAGCGGGCGCGGTAGGCCGCGAGGGCGCTGGTGCGCGCGGGGTCGCCGGACGGCGGCAGGCATGCCGTCGCGCGCTCCAGCCTCCCGCGCAGCAGGACGGTCACCGGCCGGGGTCCGGCGTCGAAGTTCCGCCACCACGTCTTCGTCTGCGGATCGGCCGCCACGATGACGAGGTCGCGGCCGCTGCGCGCGTACATGGCCGGCAGCCGGCGGACGCGGCCCGAACGGCGGCCGGTGTAGCCCAGCCCCACGAGCGAGCCGGACAGCATCCCGTGCAACCGCGACCTCAGCACGGGGAGGACCACCGGATTGATCCATCCAGCACGCTTGCCCCGCTTCGACCGCTTTTGAGTCATGGCCCGACGGTAACGCACCGCGAGACCGCCGCTTTGCGACGAAGGTCCCCACCTCTCCGGTGGAGGGCCCGCCCCGTCCCGCGCGGGCCCGGCCGGCTCAGGACA
>JAFACJ010000120.1 GCA_023425615.1 Actinomycetes bacterium | reverse complement strand
CCTCGGGGGCCACTCCATGCTGGCGGTGCGGCTGACGGGGCTGCTCCGCCGCGAGTACGGTCCCGTGATCACCGTCCGTGATCTGTTCACCCTGCGAACCCCGGAAGCGATTGCCCGACACCTCGATGACAACTCCTGACGAGCAGAGGGCCCGCACGGGCTCCGACATCCTCCGTATCGCGCTGCGGCGCAACGCCGGCGCCATGACCTGGGGCACCGTCCTCATGGGCATGTACCAGGCGGGCGAGACCGCCTTCCCCATCGCGCTCGGCCTCATCGTCGAGCACACGATGCGCGACCGTAGCCTCGGCTCGCTGGCCCTGTCGATCGCCGCGCTGGCCGTGATCATCACGACCGTGTCGTTCTCGTGGCGGTTCGGGATGCGCATCCTGCAGAAGGCCAACACGACCGAGGCGCACCGCTGGCGGGTGCGGGTCGCGGCCTGCGGGCTGCAACCGGTGGACCGCGACGTCGACCTCAAGTCCGGCGAGGTGCTGACCATCGCCACCGAGGACGCCGACCAGACCGCCGACATCGTCGAAGTGGTGCCGATGCTGGTCAGCTCGATGGTCGCGGTGCTGGTCACGGCGGTCGCGCTCGGCCTCGCCAGCGTCAGGCTCGGCCTGCTGGTGATCGTGGGCACCGTCGCGATCCTGACGATCCTCAGCGTGATGTCCAAGCGCATCGGGGCCAGTACCAAGGAGCAGCAGTCACGGGTGGCGCGGGCGGGGGCGAAGGTCGCCGACCTGATCACCGGACTGCGCCCGCTGCACGGCTTCGGCGGCAACCACGCGGCGTACCTGTCCTACCGGGAGGTCAGCACCGAGGCCAAACGCCAGGCGATCACCGTCGCGCGGGTGAACGGCGTGTACGCGGGCACCGCGCTGGCACTCAACGCCGCGCTCGCCACCGCGGTGACCCTGACGGCGGGCTGGCTGGCGTTCAACGGCCGGATCACCATCGGGGAACTCGTCATGGCCGTCGGCCTCGCGCAGTTCATCATGGAACCGCTCAGGCTCTTCTCGGAGATGCCGAAGTACATCATGATCGCGCGCGCGTCGGCCGAGCGGATGGCGCTGGTGCTGGCCGCGCCGCCGGTGACGGCCTGGGGCCGGGAGCGCCCGTCCGCGGGGGGCGACGTCGAGGTCGACGGCGTCAGGTACGGGGAGCTGCGCGGGCTGAAGTTCCAGGTGGCGGCGGGTGAGTTCGTGGCGATCGCCGCCTACCGGCCGCGCGCGGCGGCCGACCTCGTGGCGGTCCTTGCCGCGAACGTCCCGCCCGACGCCTACGAGGGCGTGGTGCGGGTCGGCGGCCGGGAGACGGCCGACCTGTCCGTGGAGGCGCTGCGCGAGCACATGCTGGTGAACCCGTACGACGCGGAGATCTTCGCGGGCACGCTCCGCACGAACATCGACCCGTCGGGCACCGGCCGGCCGGTCGACGCGGCCGTCACGGCGTCCATGCTGACCGACGTCGTCGCCCTCCACCGCGAAGGGCTCGACTACGCGGTACGCGACCGCGGCGCGAACCTCTCGGGAGGGCAGCGCCAGCGGCTGTCCCTGGCCCGCGCCCTCGCCGCCGACACCGACGTCCTGGTCCTGCACGACCCGACGACGGCGGTCGACGCGGTCACCGAGCAGCTCATCGCGCGGAACATGGCCGAGTTCCGCCGCGGCCGCACCACCATCGTGATCACCAGCAGCCCCGCCCTGCTGGACGCCGCCGACCGCGTCCTCATCCTGGACGACGGCGTCATCACCGCGGAGGACACCCACCGCAACCTCCTGACCGGCGACGAGGACTACCGTCTGGCGGTGGCGCGGTGACCCTGAGCCGGTGACCCGGGCCGCGCCGGGCGGACCGGCTAGGCGAGCACCCAGGCGACGTCCCTGAGCAGAGCGTGCCGCCAGCCCGCCCGGTCGTGGCCCGAGGCCGACCGCGAGACCCGCACGGTCGCGCCCGCCCGCTCGGCCAGGGTCTCGACCAGCGCGCAGTGCGGCAGCATCCGCGTCTCGTGCTCGCCCACGTCGAAGGCGGCCCGCAGCCCTGACAGGTCGCGGCGCTCCCGCAGGCGCGCGGCGATGGAACCGCCGACCGTGCCGCCCAGGGGGTCGGCCGCGCCGATGGCGTCTGGCGTCCACCAGAACGAGCCGGACTGGCAGGCGACGCCGGACACCAGATCGGGGAACTCCAGCGCCGCGTACATCGCGCTCAGCCCGCCGAGGCTCTGCCCGGCCACCACCAGCCGGTCCAGGTCGGCGGGCGCGTCGCTCTCGGCGCCCAGCGGCAGCAGTTCGTCCCTGATCGCCTCCCACAGTCCGGGCCTGCACCCGAACTCGGCCTCCCGGTCCTGCGCGGGCAGGAAGACGAGCGTGACCGGGGGCATCTCGCCCTCGGCGACGGCGGAGTCGAACGCGGTCATGGCCGGGTGCAGGTACAGCCAGTCGTCGCCGTCGAGCAGCAGGACCACGGGGCCTCCGCCGCCCGCCGGGTGGATCCGCACGGTGCGCCGTCCGCCGAGCCGCCGGCTGGTCCAGCGCAGGCGGGTGCGCGGGAGGGGCAGGACGTCGGAGGCTCCGACGGCGGGCCAGTGCGGCTGGGCGGGGGCGTCCGGGGTCGCGGCGATGGAGCGGTCGCCTCCCGCGCCGAACGGGTTGAACGGGTCGGCGTAGGCGGCGTCGTCGGCGAGGAACTGGTAGGTCACCCGCAGCCGCGCGGGCATGGCCACCTCGGCGTACCAGCAGTCGGTGTCGCCCCACCGGCTCAGGGGCACCGGCTGCGACCAGCTCTCGAAACCGATGGCGGCCGCGGATCCGCGCCACACGAACAGGGTCTTCCAGCCACCGTCGGCGGGCACCGACACGGGTGCCGCCACGGACTCCCAGAACTCGTCGGTTCCGGGTTCGCCGGGAATCCCGAATTCGGCGAAGGTCTTCTCCATGTGTCGTCCTACTCCGTTTTTCTACCTGACCGGATTCGGGGTGGAGCCGGAGCTTTTCTTAGGTTAGGCTCGCCTAAGAATTGAGCCTAGCCTTTCTCCCATCCCCCCACAAGGAGAGTGTTGATGCGGGTCGTGATGCTCGGCTACCAGACCTGGGGACACCGCACGCTCCAGGCACTGCTGGACTCCGACCACGAAGTGGTCCTCGCGGTCACCCACCCTCAGAGCGACCACGCCTACGAGAAGATCTGGAGCGACTCGGTCGCCGACCTGGCCGAGGAGCACGGGGTTCCGGTCCTGCTCCGCAACCGCCCCGACGACGACCTCCTGCTCGCCCTCAAGGAGGCAGAGCCCGACCTCGTCGTCGCCAACAACTGGCGCACCTGGGTACCGCCGGAGATGCTGGCGCTGCCCCGGCACGGCATCCTCAACGTGCACGACTCGCTGCTGCCCAAGTACGCGGGCTTCTCCCCGCTCATCTGGGCCCTCATCAACGGCGAGAAGGAGGTCGGCGTCACCGCCCACATGATGGACGCCGAACTGGACGCCGGGGACATCGTGGTGCAGCGCGCCGTCCCGGTCGGCCCGCACGACACCACCACCGACCTCTTCCACCGCACCGTCGACCTCATCGCCCCCATCGTCGCCGAGTCCCTCGACCTCATCGCCTCCGGCCGCACCGACTGGACGCCGCAGGACCGCTCCCAGGCCAGCTTCTTCCACAAGCGCTCGGTCGAGGACGGCAACATCGACTGGACCTGGACCGCCGAGGAGATCGAACGGCTGGTGCGCGCCCAGTCCGACCCCTACCCCAACGCCTTCACCTACTACAAGGGCGAGCGCGTCCGCGTCCTGAAGGCGTCGGTCTCCCAGGGCGTCTACGGCGGCACCCCGGGCCGGGTGTTCATCCGCGAGGGCGACGGCATCGTCATCGTCGCCGGAGCCGAGGCCCGCCGCGGCCGCAGCCGCGGCCTGGTCATCGAGCGGGTCCGCACAGAGGACGGCACCGACCTGCCGGCCGGCGAGGTGTTCAAGACCATGGGCGGCTACCTGTCACGCCACCCGTGAGCGCGCCGCCCGCCCCGGCCGCCGCCCTGGCCGGCCAGGCGGACGCCATGGCCGGCCTGCTGGCGGAACTGGTGCGCATCCCCAGCGTGGGCGGGTCCCCCGAAGAGCACACCATCCAGCGGGTCCTGGCCGACTGGCTGCGCGATCAGGGCCTGGAGGTCGACCACTGGCCCCTGCCCCTTGACCTGCTGCGCGCCTCACCGGACTTCCCCGGCATGGAGGCGCCGCGAGAACGGGCATGGGGCCTGGTCGCCCGGCTCCCCGGGACGGGCGGCGGCCGCTCCCTGATGTTCAACGGGCACGTGGACGTCGTACCGCCCGGCGACGCACTTGCCTGGAAGGACCCGCCCTTCAGCGCCGCGGTCCGCGACGGACGCCTGTACGGGCGCGGCGCCTGCGACATGAAGGGCGGGCTGGTCGCCCAGCTGTTCGCGCTGCGCGCACTACGCGGAACGGAACTACGCGGTGACGTCCTGCTGGCCTGCGTGGTGGGCGAGGAGGACGGGGGAGTGGGCACCTACGGACTGCTGGAACGCGGCTGGCGCGCCGACGCGTGCGTCATCGCCGAACCGACCGGCCTGGACGTGGTACCGGCCAACGCCGGAGCCCTCACCTTCCGCCTCCGCATCACCGGCCGTGCCGCCCACGCCGCACGCCGCGAGACCGGAGTGAGCGCGGTGGAGAAGTTCTGGCCGGTCTTCTCCGCCCTGCGCGCCCTGGAAGCCCGCCGCAACGCCGAAGTCGACACCCTGATGCGCCGCTGGCCTCTGCCCTATGCCATCGAAGTGGGGATGGTACGAAGCGGCGACTGGTCCTCCTCGGTCCCCGGTGAACTCGTCGCCGAAGGCAGAATCGGCGTCGCCCTGAACGAAACCCCCCAGCAGACCCGCCGAGCCCTGGAAGACACCATCGCCGCCGCATGCGCCGCAGACCCCTGGCTGTCCACCAACCCGGTCCAGGTGCAATGGTGGGGCGGCCAGTACGCCGCCGGCCGTCTCCCTCCCAGCGGCGAAGCCCTGCTCCACGACCTCTCCGAGGCGCACACCACGATCACCGGCCGCACCCCCGCCACCTGGGGAGCGCCCTTCGGCAGCGACCTGCGCCTCCTGACCGCCCTGGCCGGCATCCCCACCCTCCAATACGGCCCCGGCGACATCGAACGCGCCCACGGCCCCGATGAGTTCGTCCCCCTCACCGAGGTCCTGACCGCCGCCCAGACCCTCACCGCCCTCGCCCTGACCCACTGCGCCTGACCTCACGCCCCCAGGGCCACCGGGAACCATGGAGTGCGCGTTCGGCTCTTCGGGGCGGCGCCTGGGGGGAAGAGCCCGGAGGGGAGGAGGCTGCGATGAGGGCGTGGAGCGTGCGACGGCCGGGGCCGGTGGACACCGGGCCGTTGGAGTCGGTGGAGCGGCCGGTGCCGTCGGCGGGGCCGGGGGAGCTGCTGGTGAAGGTACGGGCGTGCGGGGTGTGCCGGACCGACCTGCACGTCACCGAAGGGGACCTCCCGGTGCATCTGGCGGGGGTGACGCCGGGGCACGAGGTCGTCGGGGAGGTCGTCGAGGCGGGGCCGGGCTCTTTGCACGTGCCGGGAGACCGGGTCGGTGTGGCCTGGTTGCGGAGTACGTGCGGTGCCTGCCGGTTCTGCCGGAGGGGCGCGGAGAACCTGTGCGAGCGCTCGACCTATACGGGCTGGGACGCGAACGGAGGCTATGCCGAGTACCTCGTCGCTCCTGACGCCTATGTCTACGACCTGCCCGCCAACCGGTCGGATGTCGAGGTGGCGCCGCTGCTGTGCGCCGGGATCATCGGGTACCGGTCGCTGCGGCGGTCCGAGCTGCCTCCGGGCGGGCGGCTGGGCCTCTGGGGCTTCGGCGGGTCGGCCCATCTGACCGCTCAGATCGCGCTGGCGGAGGGGGCGGAGGTGTACGTGTTCACCCGTGCCCCGGCCGCCCGGAGGCTCGCCTTGGAACTGGGCGCGGCATGGGCGGGCGATTCCTTCGACGCCTCGCCGGAGCCCTTGGACTCGGCGATCGTGTTCGCGCCCGCGGGGGAGCTGGTGCCCGCCGCGCTGGAGCGTCTGGACCGGGGCGGGACCCTGGCGATCGCGGGCATCCATCTCACGGACGTGCCGCCGCTGGACTACCAGCGCCATCTCTTCCAGGAACGCCAGGTCCGGTCGGTGACCGCGAACACGCGTGCCGACGGCGCGGAGTTCCTCCGCCTTGCCGGACGGCTTCCGCTGACCGTCGCCACCCAGCCCTACCCGTTCGCCGAGGCCGACCGCGCCCTCGGCGACCTGGCGGCCGACCGCGTCAACGGAGCCGCCGTCCTCATCTTCTGAACCCCGGACCGGTGCCGCGGACTCCCCGGCCGGGGACAGGGCCTTCCCTCGGCGTCCGCCGGGACCTTCGCCCCTGGGGCGGATCCGCGCGGGCGGCGAGGCTGGGGACGGCACAGGGAGGGAAGCCATGACCAGAGTTCTCGTGGCCTACGGGTCGAAGCGCGGGGGCACCGCCGAGATCGCCGCGTGGATCGGCGACGAGTTGACGGCCCGGGGCTGGGAGGCCGAGGTGCGCCCGGCGGCCGAGGTCGATGACGTGGACCCCTACGACGTGGTCGTCGTCGGCGGGTCCCTGTACGCGGGCAGGTGGCACAAGCAGGCGCGCCGCTTCGTCCGGCGCCATGCCGAGGAGCTGCGGCGCCGCCCGGTGTGGGTGTTCAGCAGCGGTCCCCTCGACCACTCCGCCGACGAGGGCGGTCTCGAACAGGCGCCCGGAGTCGCCAAGGCGGTACGCCGGATCGGTGCCCGCGGCGAGACGACCTTCGGCGGTGTGCTGCGGCGCGACGCCAAGGGCTGGCTGGCCGGCGCGCTCGCGGAGAAGACGGGCGGCGACTTCCGCCGCCCGGAGCGGGTCCGCGCCTGGGCCGACGAGATCGCCGCCGACGTCGCCGTGGACCGGGGTCCCGAGGCCGTCGACGCCCGGCGCCGGAGCACCTGAGACCTCACGGGCCCGACGGGGACGAAGTGGTGGACCGCTGATTCCCCTAATGTTCGGGATATGACTCATCCGATTGTTGCAGGTGTTGATGGTTCGTCGGCTTCTCTGCTCGCCCTCGACTGGGCAGCGGACGAGGCACGTCTCCTCGGGGCGCCCCTTGAGCTCGTGCACGCCAGCAGGATGCTGGTCCGCGGGGGAGCCCTCACCGACGACGGGTACGCGCGGCTGGAGGCCGAGCGGACGCATCTGCTGGAGTCCGGCCGCGACCGGATCCTGCGGCGGCACCCGGGGCTGACGGTGACCCTGCGGCTCGCGCCCACCGACCCGGGACACGCCCTGGTGGAGGCGGGCGAGGAGGCGGGGATGGTGGTCGTGGGCGCCCGCGGCATCGGCGGGTTCGACAGGTTGCTGCTCGGCTCGGTGAGCCTCCACACGGCGGCGCACGCCCGGTGTCCCGTCGTGATCATCCCGGTGGGCCACCGGCCGTCCGACGACCGGCGGATCGTGCTGGGCGTCGATGAGGTGCACGCGGCGCGGGCGGCCACCGGCTGGGCCTTCGCCGAGGCCGACCGCCGCGGTGTCCCGCTGGTGGCGCTGCACGGCGTCGACGGGTTCGGCGCACCCGGCCAGCGCGTCGGCGAACTGACGGAACTGGCGGAGGCGCTGGCGGGCTGGACCCCGGAGTACCCCGACCTCAAGGTGACGCACGAGGCCTCGCCCGCGGGCGCCGCGCGCGCCCTGATCGAGGCCTCCGAGCACGCGGCTCTCGTGGTGGTCGGCGCACGACGGCGCCGGAGCGGCATCGGCATGGCCCTCGGCAGGGTGAACCACGCCGTCATCCACCACGCCCGGTGCCCCGTCGCGATCGTCCCCGAACAGGACTCATGACCGCGGCCGTCGGTCCCGGACCGCTGTCCTGAGCCCGCAGGGCCCCCGCCGGCCGGCGCGGGCCCGCCCCCCGAGCGGTGGGGGCCG
>JAFACJ010000885.1 GCA_023425615.1 Actinomycetes bacterium | reverse complement strand
CTGAAGGACCGCGTCGCGCTCGTGACCGCCGCCAGCCGCGGCATCGGCGCGGCGATCGCCGACCTCCTCGCCGACGAGGGCGCCCGGGTCGCGGTCGGCGCCCGCAGGCCCGAGGCGGCGCCCGGACGCACCCCCTACCCGCTGGACCTCGCCGACGCCGAGGCCGTGGACCGGCTGGTGCCCGACGTCGTGGCGGCGCACGGACGGCTCGACGCGCTCATCATCAACACCCCGGGCCCGAAGATCATGCCGTTCCTGGAGACCGGACCGCAGGACTGGGCGCTGGCCTACGACCAGCTCGTGCGGCCCGCGGTGCAGCTGGCGACCGCAGGCGCGCGGCAGATGGTCGAGCAGGGCGGCGGCTCGATCCTGTTCATCACCTCCACCTGGGTGAAGCAGCCCGCCCCCGGCGGCGTGCTGTCGGCGTCGCTGCGCTCGCTGCTGTCGGCGCTGGCCAAGCAGATGTCGCTGGAGCTGGCGCCGCACGGCGTCCGCGTCAACCAGCTCATGCCCGGCGCGACCGGCACCGACCGGATGCGCAACATCGTCGCCGCCAAGTCCGCCGCCCACGGCACGACCGAGGAGGAGGAGATGGCGGAGGTGGTGTCGGCGATCCCGCTCGGCCGCTGGGGCGACCCCGTCGAGATCGCCAGGGCCGCCGCCTACCTGGTCTCGCCCGCCGCGTCCTTCGTGACGGGGCAGGCGTTCGCGGTCGACGGCGGTGCGCTGCGCTCCACCCTCTGACCCACCCCTACCGAGAAGGAAGTTGAGAAATGCCGAAGTCCCTGCGTGAGCTGTTCGTCGACCAGTACCGGCTGTGCGCGCTGCGACCGTCGGAGACCGTCGCGGTGATCGCCGAGCTGGGGCACAAGGGCGAGTACGTCGAGGCGGCGGTGGCAGCCGCGCGCGACATCGGCTCGGGCGCCCTGGTCCTGACCGCCTCCAGCCTGTCCAACCCGCTGCTGCCCCCCTACGAGGGCGACGGGCGCGAGGTACCGGCGCTGCTGGCCGCCGCCGCCGAGTGCGACCTGGTCATCGACGTGACCGTGGGCGGCCTCATCCACTCCGACGTGCGGACGCGCATCACCGGCAACGGCAAGCGGATGCTGTTCGTCGCCGAGCCCGCCGACGTGCTGGAGCGCCTGATGGGCGATGAGAGGCTGCGCGCGGTCGTGGAGGCCGGGGGCCGCCGTCTCAAGGCGGGCGGCGTCCTGCGGGTGACGTCGGCCGCGGGCACCGACCTGACCGCCGACATCTCCGGCGAGGACCTGCCGATCACCCACCAGTGGGGCTATGTGGACGAGCCGGGCCGCTGGGACCACTGGCCGAGCGGTTTCGTCGCGTGCTTCCCGCACGACCTCACCGCCGAGGGCAAGATCGTCCTCCAGCCCGGCGACGTGCTGATCCCCTGGCAGCGCGCCGTCCGCGACACCGTCGAGCTGACCATCGAGAAGGGCTTCATCACCCGCGTCGAGGGCGAGGGCAACGACGCGTTCGTGCTGCGCGACTACTTCGAGGCATGGGGCGACCGCGACGTCTACGCCGTCTCCCACATGGGCTGGGGCGTGCACCCGATCGCCCGCTGGTCGGCGTTCGAGGTGTACGAGCCGCGCTCCCTCTACGGGCAGGAGCTGCGCTCGACCGCCGGCAACTTCATGTGGTCGACCGGCCCCAACCGCTTCGCCGACCGCGAGACCCCCGCCCACCTGGACATCCCGATGCGCGGCTGCACCGTCGAGATCGACGGACACGCGGTGGTCCGCGACGGGGTCCTGGTCGAAGAGGAGAACTGATGCAGGCCAAGGTCCTGGAGAACGCCATCCTGTCGCTCGGCCGCGACACCGCGCTGCTCGCCCGGTTCCGCGCCGACCCGGCCGGGGTGGGCGCCGAACTCGGCCTCGACGCCGAGTGGGCAGGTGTCATCGCCGAGGGCCGCCGCGACAGGCTGCGCTCGGCGGGGGTCGTGGACGGCATCACCATCCTGGTGAGCCGCTGGTTCGCCGACGACCTCGGCGACTCCACCAGCTCCAGCCGCTTCCACGTGGAGACCTCCACCCCGCTGCCCGACCCGGACGTCCCGGCGAACCTGGTGTTCGCGGGCGGCTGCTCGCATGTGCCCGACCTGCTGGCACGGCCGGAGGTGGACCCGGCGGACGCCGTCGCGCGGCTCACCGAGGGGTACCGGCGGCTGGCCGAGCGGCTCGCCGCCGCCGACCCCGAGGTCCTGCTGGTCACCGCCGACTGCCACTTCCAGAGCTTCACGACCGGCGCGTTCGTCGTCGGCACCGGCGCCGCGCACACCGGCTCGATGGAGTTCTTCAAGCGCCCCGACCTCGACCTGTCCCTCACCGGCGCCCCCGACTTCGCGCGGGCCGTGGTGGACGCCGTCCGCGCCGAGGGCATGGAGGTCGAGGAGTCGGGACGCATCGACCTCGACCACGGCCTGATCGTCCCGCTGCGCCAGCTCCTGCCGCGGCCCGACCTGCCCGTCATCCCGATCATCACCCAGCCCGCGCGGGCGTTCTCCCCGTTCGGGGCGCGCGCCTTCGGGCAGGTGCTGCGCACGGTCGTGGAGTCGCGCGGCGAGCGGGTGGCGATGCTGGCGACCGGCGGCCTGTCGCACTGGCTGGACCCCGGCCACTTCGGCGGCGTGGACGTGGAGTTCGACACCTACATCCTGGAGATGCTCCAGGCCGGGCGCGGCAACGACCTGGGCAACCTGGAGCCCTACCCGCTGCTGGACCACGGCCAGTACGAGTTCCTCAACTGGCTGATCATGCTCGGTCTCGTCGGCCCCGGGGTGCCGGCCGAGGTCCTGGCCTACGAGCCGATGGAGGCGTCCGGCGGCGGCTGGACCGTGGTGGACCTGCCGCTGCCCGAGGGCGCCGTCCGCGAGAGGGGTGGCGGCACATGCCTGCCCGGACGCTGAAGGTCGGCCTGACCCAGTGGCACGCCACCCGCGACGTGGCGGCCAACGTCGCGACCGCGTGCGCGATGATCCGCGCGTGCGAGGGCGCCGATCTCGTCCTGCTGCCCGAGAACGGGCTGATGCTCGGCACCAACACCGAGATGCGGGACGCGGCGCTGGCGGTGGACTCCCCGGAGATCGACGCGCTGCGGGCCGCCGCGAAGGACGCCGGGGCGACGGTCGTCCTCGGCGGCTTCAAGCGGCGCGCCGAGGACGGCGGCATCCGCAACACCGCGCTCGTCGTGGGACCGGACGGACGCGTCGCAGGCGGCTACGACAAGATCCATCTGTTCGACGCGCGGATCGAGGGCCGCTCGTTCGAGGCGTCGGGCGTGGAGACGGCCGGTGACCGGCCGGTCCTGCTGCGGGTCGCCGGCACGGCCGTCGGCCTCACCATCTGCTACGACGTGCGCTTCCCCGAGCTGTACCGGGCGCTGGCGCTGGCGGGCGCGGAGGTGCTGCTGGTTCCGGCGGCGTTCACCCAGCGCACGGGGGAGGCGCACTGGGAGCTGCTGCTGCGCGCCCGCGCCGTGGAGAGCTCCGCCTACGTCGTGGCCTCGGCCACCGTGCGCGGCGCCGACGACGACGCGTTCCCCACCTACGGGCACGCGCTCGCCGCCGGACCCTGGGGCGAGGTGCTCGCCGACCTCGGCACGGCGCCCGCCGCGAGCCGCGTCCTGGAACTGGATCTCGACGAGGTCACACGGCGCAGGGAAATGCTGCCCGTCCTGCGCGGAGTCCGCCCGGAAATCTACGGTAGTCCCGCACAGATCATCGAGATCGACGAGCGAAGGTGACGGACATGACCAGGGAAGAGCCGCTGCCCGAAGGGGTCGTGCGCGCGGGCGAGGGCTTCGGGATCGGTAACGAGTTCACCGGAGTGCGGGTCCGCAAGGTGTGGACCCGCCAGGGCGAGCGCCTGGAGATCTTCGCGCCCAGGCAGGGCTACCGCATCCTGCTGGACGCCATGCAGCTGGAGATCATCGCCCGGCAGGACCCGGAGCGGTTCAGCCGGCTGTTCGCCATCGCCCTGGGCTCGGAGGACGAGCCCGAAGGGAACGGCTGACCCATGGGCGAGTCGAGACCGGGCAACACGGTCGAGTCGATCTACCAGACCCTGCGCGAGCGGATCATCGACGGCGTCTACGCGCCGGGGATCAGGCTCTCCCAGGGCGGCCTCGCCGTGGAGCTGGAGGTGTCGCGGACACCGCTGCGCGAGGCGCTGCACCGGCTGGAGGCAGACGGCCTCGTGCTGTCGGAGGCCAACCGCGGCATGCGCGTCGCGCCGACCAGCGCCGCGCACGTCGAGCAGTACTACGGGCTGCGGCTGCTGGTGGAGCCGCCGACGGTCGCCGGGATCATCGCCGACCTGACCGACGGCGACCTGGAGCGGATGACCGGCGACCTGGAGCGGATGGAGGCGGACGGCCGCCGGATCCGCGACTTCCAGGAGGCGCACTTGCGCTTCCACCAGACCGCGCTCGGCCGCTACCCCAAGGTGTGGTCGGAGCTCACCGAGTCGCTGCACATGAAGATCTACCGGCACCAGCGGCTGTACCTGTCGCATCCCGAGGCGCCCGAGGACTTCACCCGGCTCGACCGGCTGCTGCTGGAGGCGATGCGCGACCGCGACGCGGAGCTGGCCAGGCAGGTGCTGGAGTTCCACCTCATCGACGCCGCGCTCGGACTCGTCCTGGCCCAGGAGCCCGACCATGTGTTCACCAGCCTGCTGCTGGCGGCACGGGGCCTCGGCATCGCCCTGGAGACCACGCCCGACCGGCGCATCACGCGGCCCACCCGGCTGCGCTGGCTGCGGCCCGGCGTGCGCGGCTCACTCGATCTTTCCACCGTCAATCTGCGGCATGTCCGCACCGAAGGAGAACACCCATGAGCGCGCTGCGCTTCGGCATGATCGTGCCCAGCTCGAACACCACCATGGAGACCGAGATCCCCGCGATGCTGCGGGCCCGCGAGGAGATCGCGCCGGAGCGGTTCACGTTCCACTCCGCGCGGATGCGGATGCAGCACGTGGATCCCGCGCAGCTGCGCGCGATGGACGACCAGTCGGTGGCGTGCGCCGAGCAGCTCGCCGACGCCGACGTCGATGTGATGGCCTACGCCTGCCTGGTGGCGATCATGGCGCACTCGCCCGGCTACCACCGGGTCAGCCAGGAGCGCCTGTCGGCGGTGGCCGGCAGGGCGCGGGTCCTGACCTCGGCGGGCGCGCTGGTCGAGGGCCTGGCGCATCTGGGCGCCAAGAAGATCTCGGTCATCACCCCCTACATGAAGCCGCTGACGCAGACGGTGTGCGACTACATCGAGGCCGAGGGCGTCGAGGTCAAGGACGCCGTCAGCCTGGAGGTCTCCGACAATCTCGCGGTCGGGCGGCTGGACCCGGCGAACCTCCCCGAGGTCGCCGCGAAGGTCGACACCTCGGGCGTCGACGCGCTCGTGCTCAGCGCGTGCGTGCAGATGCCCTCGCTGCCCGTGGTGCAGCGGGTACAGGACTCGTTCGGCATCCCGGTGGTGACCGCCTCGGTCGCCACCGTGTGGCGGCCGCTGCGCG
>JAFACJ010000855.1 GCA_023425615.1 Actinomycetes bacterium | reverse complement strand
CCTCGGGCACCCCGCGCCAGCTCGTCCTCGACGCCGCCGTCGCGGTCCCGCGCCTGGAGGTCGTCGAGAGCACCGAGGAGGCGCTGCCCGCCCGCCTCGCCGCGCTCGCCGGACGCGGCTTCGACCTGTCGGTGGAGCCGCCGTTCCGGGTCGGGCTGCTGCGGCTCGCCGAGGACGACCACGTGCTGGTCCTGGTGCTGCACCACATCGCGGGCGACGGCTGGTCGATGGCGCCGCTCGCGCGCGACGTCGTCCTCTCCTACGACGCCCGGCGCAGGGGCCAGGCCCCGGCGTGGAGCCCGCTGCCCGTCCAGTACACCGACTACACGCTCTGGCAGCAGGAGCTGTTCGGCTCCGAGGACGACCCCGGCAGCCTGATGGCGCGCCAGACGGAGTTCTGGGAGAAGGAGCTGGCCGGGCTGCCCGACCAGCTCGAACTCCCCGCCGACCGGCCGCGCCCCGCCCAGGCGTCCTACCGCGGCGCCACGTTCGGGTTCGAGCTGGACGCCGACCTGCACCGCGGCCTGCTGGGCCTGGCGCGGGAGAGCGGCTCCAGCCTGTTCATGGTGATGCAGGCGGCCTACGCGGCGCTGCTCACCCGCCTCGGCGCGGGCACCGACATCCCCATCGGCTCGCCGATCGCCGGACGCACCGACGAGGCGCTGGACGACCTGGTCGGCATGTTCGTGAACCTGCTCGTCCTGCGCACCGACACCTCGGGCGACCCGTCCTTCCGCGACCTCCTCGCCCGGGTCCGCGAAGCCGACCTCGCCGCCTACGCCCACCAGGACCTGCCGTTCGAACGGCTCGTGGAGGCGCTGAACCCCGCCCGGCACCTGGGCCGCCACCCGCTGTTCCAGGTGGCGCTGTCCTTCCAGAACAACCCCGAGGCCAGGGCCGAGCTCGACGGGCTCAGCGTCGAGGCGCTGGACCTGGCCGCGGGCGCCGCCAAGTACGACCTGACGCTGTACCTGGAGGAGCGGCACGCCGCCGACGGCTCCCCGGCGGGGATCGCCGCCGGCCTGGAGTACGCGCTCGACCTGTTCGACCCCGCCACGGCCACCGAACTCGCCGGACGGCTGCGGCGGCTGCTGGCGGCCGTCGTCGCCGACCCCGACGCCCCGATCGGCGCCGCCGTCCTCCTCGACGAGCGGGAGCGGCGCACGATCCTGGAGGACTGGGCGGTGAGCGGGCCCGCCCCGCACGCGCCGCGCACCACCATCCACGCCGCGGTCGAGGCGCAGGCCGCCCGTACACCGGACGCGCCCGCCGTCACCTGCGAGGGCGAGTCCCTCACCTACCGGGAGCTGAACGAGCGCGCCAACCGGCTCGCCCGGTATCTGGCCGCGCACGGCGCGGGGCCCGAGGAGTTCGTCGCGCTGGCGCTGCCCCGCTCCCTCGACCTCGTCATCGGGGTGCTGGCGGTCCTCAAGTCCGGCGCCGCCTATGTGCCGGTGGACCCCGACTACCCGGCCGACCGCATCGCCTACATGCTGGAGGACTCCCGGCCCGTCCTGACCGTGGACGCGGCGCTGCTGGAATCGGCGGACCTGGACTCCTGCGAGGCGTCGAACCCGGACGTGGCGATGTCGCCCGACAACCCGGCGTACGTCATCTACACCTCCGGCTCCACCGGCCGCCCCAAGGGCGTGGTGATCCCGCACCAGAACGTCATCCGCCTCATGGCGTCGACCGAGCCGTGGTTCGGTTTCGGCGCCGACGACGTGTGGACGCTGTTCCACTCCTACGCGTTCGACTTCTCCGTCTGGGAGCTGTGGGGTCCGCTGATGAACGGCGGACGCCTCGTGGTGGTCCCGTACCTGACGTCGCGGTCGCCGGAGGACTTCCTCAGGCTGCTGGCCGCCGAGAAGGTCACCGTCCTCAACCAGACGCCGTCGGCGTTCTACCAGCTCATGGCAGCCGACGCCGCCGACCCGGGCACCGGGCTGAGCCTGCGGTACGTGGTGTTCGGCGGCGAGGCGCTGGAGCCGGGACGGCTGGAGGACTGGTACTCCCGGCACGCCGACGACGCGCCCGTGCTCGTCAACATGTACGGCATCACCGAGACGACCGTGCACGTCTCCCACCTCGCCCTCGACCGCGCGTACTGCCAGGAGGCGCCCGGCTCGGTCATCGGCGTGGGCATCCCCGACCTGCGCGTCTACGTCCTGGACGACCGGCTCCAGCCGGTGCCCGCCGGGACCGTCGGCGAGCTGTACGTGGCGGGCGCGGGCCTGGCGCGCGGCTACCTGAACCGGCACGGCCTGTCGGCGACGCGGTTCGTAGCCGACCCGTTCGGGGCGCCCGGCACGCGCATGTACCGTACCGGCGACCTGGGCCGGTGGCGGCGCGGCGGCGGCCTCGAGTACCTGGGCCGCGCCGACGACCAGGTGCAGCTCCGCGGGTTCCGGATCGAGCTCGGCGAGATCGAGGCGGCGCTCGTGCGCCACCCCGGCCTCACGGACGCCGCGGTCGTCGTCCGCGAGGACAGGCCGGGGGAGAAGAGGCTCGTCGCCTATGTCGTGGGCGGCCCGGTGGACTCGGCGGAACTGCGGCGGTTCGTCCATCGCGACCTGCCCGACTACATGGTCCCCGCGGCAGTCGTGGCGATGGACGCGCTGCCGCTGACCGCCAACGGCAAGCTCGACCGCAGGGCGCTGCCCGCGCCCGACTTCTCCGTCGGCACCACCGGACGCGCCCCGCGCACCCCGCAGGAGGAGACGCTGGCCGCGCTGTTCGCCGAGGTCCTCGGCCTGGAGCGGGTCGGCATCGACGACGGGTTCTTCGACCTGGGCGGCGACTCCATCATCGCGATCCAGCTCGTGTCGCGGGTCCGCCAGAGCGGCCTCGTGGTCACCCCGCGCGAGGTGTTCCAGCACCAGACCGTCGCCGTCCTGGCCGCCGTCGCGCGGCCCGCCGACGAGGACGAGGTGGAGGCCGAACCGGAGGGCGCCGGCATCGGCGCGGTACCGGCCACCC